>NZ_JAPKFM010000023.1:0-96590 GCF_026262595.1 Gordonia aquimaris
ACTTGACGTCCACGACCAAATATGACCCATCAGCCCGCGTCAGTAGGAGATCGGGACAGTGGCGTCGGCCGGTACCTCTGTCGTCGCCGGTGATCCAGAAAGGTTGCGCCGTGATCCAAACGACTTCGGGATCGAAGTCGGCAAGCAAGATGCGGTCGCGTTCGAGAAGGCTTTCGTAAACCACGTGGTCGGCTGTTGTACGGGTCCAAAAAAGACCTGGATAGTGGCGTTGGCCGGCGTGGGACGGTGGCAGGCGCACTGGCTGGGCTCGGGCCATCGAGCTGATCGAGTGATCCCTGACCTGACTGATGGTCTCGTCACCGGCTTCGGTAACGAAGCGAATCTCGGTCGCACCGATCTGATCAGGCATTTTGCTATCGTGCCGCATGACAGCCCGATGAGAACGATGACACGCCTATGACAAGCCGATGAGAAAATGACACGTTCGGTGAGAAGCTACAGAACTGTCCGCTCCTGGCGAAATATCACCGGGAACAAACATCCAGCCAGCGAGGTTGAGCCCATCAGACTGAACTTTTTGGAGGTTTGATGTCGCACACATATTCCGTGCCCGTCCTGTTCGTTCCCGATCTGGTCGTCCTCCCCGGCATGGTGGTGCCGGTCCCACTCGACGACGCCGCTCAGGCCACCGTGGACGCCGCACGTGCCAGCGAGTCCGGCAAGCTGCTGGTCGCGCCGCGCCTCGATGACCGCTATCCCACCTACGGTGTGGTGGCCTCGATCGTGCAGGTGGGCCGCATCCCTGGCGGGCAGACCGCTGCGGTGATCAAGGGTGAGAAGCGGGCCCACATCGGTACCGGTACCACCGGTAACGGCAACGCTCTCTGGGTGGAGGTCACCGAGGTCGATGACCCCACGGTCACCGACGAGGTGACGAACCTGGCCGCCGAGTACAAGAAACTCGTCCTGGCCATGCTGCAACGTCGCGAGGCGTGGCAGATCATCGACGCGGTCAACAAGATGACCGACCCGTCGGATCTCGCCGACACCTCGGGCTACAGCTCGTGGCTCTCCGACGAGCAGAAGCGTGAACTGCTCGAGACCCCGGACATTGCCGAACGGCTCACCCGGCTGATCGAGTGGACCGGCGAACACATCGCCGAGACCGAGGTCAGCGACAAGATCGCCGACGACGTGCGCAGTGGCATGGAGAAGCAGCAGAAGGAGTTCCTGCTGCGCCAGCAGCTGGGCGCCATCCGCAAGGAACTCGGCGAGGACGAACCCGACGGCGCCGACGACTACCGCGGTCGCGTGGAGGCCGCCGACCTACCCGACAAGGTGCGCGAGGCCGCACTGCGCGAGGTCGGCAAACTCGAACGCGCCAGCGATCAGTCGCCGGAGACCAGTTGGATCCGCACCTGGCTGGACACCGTGCTGGAACTGCCGTGGAACGTCACAACCGACGACTCCACCGACATCAAGGGTGCTCGCGAGATCCTCGACACCGACCATCACGGTCTCGACGACGTCAAGGACCGCATCGTCGAATACCTGGCGGTACGCGCACGTCGCGCCGAGCGCGGCCTGCAGGTCGTCGGCGGCCGCGGCTCCGGTGCCGTCATGGTGCTGGCCGGCCCTCCCGGTGTCGGCAAGACGTCGCTGGGCGAGTCCGTTGCCCGGGCGCTGGGCCGCAAGTTCGTGCGCGTCGCTCTCGGTGGTGTGCGTGACGAGGCCGAGATCCGCGGTCACCGCCGCACCTATGTCGGGGCTCTGCCCGGTCGGATCGTGCGGGCCATCGGTGAGGCAGGATCGATGAATCCTGTTGTGCTGCTGGACGAGATCGACAAGGTCGGCTCCGACTACCGGGGCGATCCGGCGGCGGCGCTGCTCGAGGTGCTCGACCCCGCCCAGAACCACACCTTCCGCGATCACTACCTGGACCTCGATCTCGACCTGTCTGACGTGCTGTTCCTCGCCACCGCCAACGTGGTGGAGAACATCCCGTCGGCGCTGCTGGACCGGATGGAACTGGTGTCTCTGGACGGCTACACCGAGGACGACAAGGTGGCCATCGCCCGCGACTACCTGCTGCCGCGGCAGGCCGAACGGGCCGCACTGATCGCCGACGAGGTCGACGTCAGCGACGACGCGCTGCGGGAGATCGCAGCGAACTACACCCGGGAACCGGGTGTGCGACAGTTCGAACGGCTACTCGCCAAGCTGCTGCGCAAGGCCGCGACGAACCTGGAGTCCGGAAAGTCGCAGGCACCCATCACGATCGGTGAAGCCGATCTGAAGGACTACATCGGTCGGGCGCGGTTCACCCCGGAATCGGCCGAGCGCACCGCGGTGCCGGGCGTGGCCACCGGGCTGGCCGTGACCGGGATGGGCGGCGACGTGTTGTTCATCGAGGTGAACAGCGTCGACGGCGAACCCGGACTCAAGCTGACCGGCCAACTCGGTGACGTGATGAAGGAATCGGCGCAGATCGCGCTGTCCTACGTTCGGGCCCACGCCGAAAAGCTGGGTATCGACCCGGAGATGCTGAACAAGACCATCCATGTGCACGTGCCCGCCGGGGCGGTGCCCAAGGACGGTCCGAGCGCCGGCGTCACCATGGTGACCGCGTTGGTGTCGATGGCGACCGGCCGTAAAGTGCGCGCCGAGGTGGGCATGACCGGCGAGGTCACCCTCAACGGGCGGGTCCTGCCGATCGGTGGGGTCAAGCAGAAACTGCTTGCCGCGCAACGTAACGGCCTGACGACGGTGTTCATCCCGCAGCGCAACGAACCCGACCTCGACGACGTTCCGGCCGAGGTGCTCGACGCGCTCGACGTGCGTCCGATGACCGATGTCGCCGACATCCTCGCGCAGGCGTTGGAACCGGCGGCCGAGTACGCGACGTCGGGACACGGCGCGTCGGATCACGCGGTGTCCGCCGCCTGATCGGCACAACTGACACCACAGCGGGCCACGACGACGATAATCGTTGTCGCGGCCCGCTCTGGTGTCAGCCGTGACGTGGATTCCCGGGCGATGCGTTGCGCCCCGAAGCGCTCTGAACGGCCGGGGCCGGCGACAACGTCAACGCTGCCACCACTCACTCTCGCCGGCGATGAGCACAACGTGGCTATGGCGTGATCGCCGTCCACTGCGATGTCTCGCTGCCGATCGTGCAGATATGTGACATCGCCATCTTGACCATCGGCCGGGTCACCGTGTCGAGTTTGCCGAGCACGAGTTGCTGGACGAGCCCGTCCATCAGCGCGACGACGAGATTGGCCGCTTCTTCCGGGTGTTCGGGCCGAAACGGTGCACCCACCGCGACCGACAGGTGGACGAGTTCCTGGCGGTGCGCCTCGATCATCTCCGCCAGGTCGGGATGGAACTGTGCCTCGATCAACAAAGCATGTCGCGCGGTCACGGTCTTGCGGCCCTGGGTGCGTGACAGTTCGACGAACTGCGTGCCGCACTCGACGACGTCGTCGGGCGTGTGCGGGCCCGGGGTCAGCAGGGGGCCGAAGGATTCCAAGGCGATGACCTGAAGCTGCGCGTGCACCGTCTCCAGGGCGAGCGCGAGCAGTCGGCTGCGGGTGGGGGCGTAGTAGTTGATCGAGCCGGGTGGGTAGCCGGCGGTCTCGTCGACCGTGCGATGGGTCAGGGCGTGCAGGCCCTGGGTCGCGATGATCTCGACAGCGGTCTCGCCGAACTTGGTCCGGCGTTCGCCACCGCGGCGTTGCCTCGACTCCACCATGGGAACGTTCCTCCTTCGCCGAATCTGCCGTGGATCGTGGGCCAGCGCAGCGCCCGGTGCTTGGTTCCTTTGTCTACTTTAGGGTGACCCGTCGTTACATCCAGCGAATGCGACGTCGGTCACGCCGTGTCCGTGGCTGATGGCGTCAGTGTGGGCGGCGGCGCCCGCGCGGCGCCTGTGTCGATGATCTTTGCGGCACCGGGAACATTCCAGCGCCTACTGCCGTTGCAGACTACGAGAAACTTGAGTCAATATCGCTCAACTCAGTTGACTCCGGCTGATTCTTTCAGTAAGACATGAGTCGGATGCGCTGAAGTTCGGGTCCGACGAGGGTTTCGACAGCATCATCCGAGGTCCGTTCGCAGGCATTAGTTCGCGGACACCCCTCGGACCCGACACGAACTTGGGTGCACACCCATGAACTAGGAGGAACACACATGTCTCGTGCAGTTGGAATCGACCTCGGTACCACCAACTCGGTGGTGTCCGTGCTCGAGGGCGGCGAGGCCGCCGTCATCGCCAACGCCGAAGGCTCCCGCACGACCCCGTCGGTCGTCGCGTTCGCGCGCAACGGCGAGGTACTGGTCGGGCAGCCGGCGAAGAACCAGGCGGTCACCAACGTCGACCGCACCATCCGCTCGGTCAAGCGCCACATGGGCGAGGGCGACTGGTCCGTAGAGATCGACGACAAGAAGTACACCCCGCAGGAGATCAGCGCGCGCACGCTGCAGAAGCTCAAGCGCGACGCCGAGTCCTACCTCGGTGAGGACGTGACCGACGCGGTCATCACCGTGCCGGCCTACTTCAACGACGCCCAGCGTCAGGCCACCAAGGAAGCCGGCCAGATCGCCGGCCTCAACGTGCTGCGCATCGTCAACGAGCCCACCGCCGCGGCACTCGCCTACGGCCTGGACAAGGGCGAGAGCGAACAGACCATCCTGGTCTTCGACCTCGGTGGCGGTACTTTCGACGTCTCGCTGCTCGAGATCGGCGACGGTGTCGTGGAGGTCCGCGCGACCTCCGGCGACAACCACCTCGGTGGTGACGACTGGGATCAGCGCATCGTCGACTGGCTCGTGGAGAAGTTCAAGAGCCAGAACGGCATCGACCTGACCAAGGACAAGATGGCCATGCAGCGTCTGCGTGAGGCTGCCGAGAAGGCCAAGATCGAACTGTCTGCCTCGCAGAGCACCTCGATCAACCTGCCCTACATCACGGTCGACGCCGAGAAGAACCCGCTGTTCCTCGACGAGCAGCTCTCGCGCAGCGAGTTCCAGAAGATCACCTCCGATCTGCTCGAGCGCACCCGCTCGCCTTTCCAGGCGGTCATCAAGGACGCCGGCATCGCCGTCGGCGACATCGACCACGTGGTGCTGGTCGGCGGTTCGACCCGTATGCCTGCCGTCACCGAGCTGGTGAAGGAACTGACCGGTGGCCAGGAGCCCAACAAGGGCGTCAACCCGGACGAGGTCGTCGCCGTGGGCGCGGCACTGCAGGCCGGCGTGCTGCGCGGCGAGGTCAAGGATGTGCTGCTGCTCGACGTCACCCCGCTGAGCCTCGGTATCGAGACCAAGGGCGGCGTGATGCACAAGCTGATCGAGCGCAACACCACCATCCCGACCAAGCGGTCGGAGACCTACACCACCGCCGAGGACAACCAGCCGTCGGTGCAGATCCAGGTCTATCAGGGTGAGCGCGAGATCGCCTCGCACAACAAGCTGCTCGGATCGTTCGAGCTCGGTGGCATCGCGCCTGCGCCGCAGGGTGTCCCGCAGATCGAGGTGACCTTCGACATCGACGCAAACGGCATCGTGCACGTCACCGCGAAGGACAAGGGCACCGGCAAGGAGAACTCCATCCGCATCCAGGAGGGCTCGGGCCTGAGCAAGGACGAGATCGACCGGATGATCAAGGACGCCGAGGCACACGCCGACGAGGACCGTCAGCGTCGTGAAGAGGCAGAGACCCGCAACCAGGCCGAGTCGCTGGTGCACCAGACCGAGAAGTTCCTCAAAGACAACGAGGACAAGGTTCCCGGCGAGGTGAAGGACAAGGTCAACGCGGCCATCTCCGAAGCGCAGGAGGCGTTGAAGGGCACCGACATCGCGGCCATCAAGTCCGCGGTGGAGAAGCTCTCGACCGAGTCCCAGGAGATGGGTCAGGCGATCTACGCCGCGTCGGCCGCCGAGTCGCCCAACGGTGAGGCGCCGCAGGGTGACAACGCCGGTGGCGACGATGTCGTGGACGCCGAGGTCGTCGACGAACCGTCCTCCTCCGGAGACAACAAGTGACCGCAGGTGAGCCGGAAGGCGTCCAGGAGCAGGAACCGGTCACGGTGACCGATCGTCGTCGCATCGACCCGGAGACGGGCGAGGTGCGCGAGGAGCCGGCCGCCGGGCCCGGCCCTGCGGAGGCCGAACCCGTCGCCGATCCGCGGGCCGACGGCGAGCCGGAGGTGAGTGATCTCGCCGACGAGCGCGTCGCCGAGCTGACGGCAGATCTGCAACGGGAGCGTGCCCAGTTCGCCAACTTCCGGCGGCGTGCCGCAGAAGAGAAGCAGGGCTCGGTCCTCTACGGCAAGCAGCTGCTCATCGACAAACTGCTGCCGGTGCTCGACGATCTCGATCGTGCCCGCCAGCACGGTGACCTCGACGAGGGGCCGCTACGCAGCGTGGCCGACAAACTCGTCGCCGAGCTGTCGGCCGAGGGCCTCACCACGTTCGGTGCGCCGGGCGATGTGTTCGACCCGGAACTGCACGAGGCCGTCCAGCACGACGGTGATGGGGCCGAACCCGTCATCGGCGCCGTCTATCGCACCGGCTACCGGCTCGGCGAGAAGGTGATCCGTCACGCGATGGTCACGGTCACCGATCCGTCGGACGTAGGAAGCGATGCGGCCGAACAGACTGGTGCACAATAAGCGCACCGACGACGGGCCACGAAGGGTTGTGCACGGCAATCCTTCGTGGCCCGCTCCACACAACTTCATCCAGACAACTGAGATATCGAAGGAGGTGACGTCTGGTGGCTCCACAACGGGAGTGGTTGGAACACGACTTCTACAAGGACCTGGGCGTTGCTTCTGACGCTTCGGCTGAAGAGATCAAGAAGGCCTACCGGAAGCTCGCCCGCGAACTCCATCCGGACGCGAACCCGGGCGACACCGCGGCCGAAGAACGCTTCAAGCGGGTGTCCGAAGCACACAGCGTGCTGGCCGATCCAGAGAAGCGCAAAGAATACGACGAGACCCGCGCGATGTTCGCCGGTGGGCGATTCCGTGGCGGGGGCAATGGCTTTCCCGGCGGTTTCTCGGGAGGCGGTGGAACGCACTACACGACGACGCCGGGGGCCGACTTCAACATCGGTGACCTGTTCGGCGGTGGTGGTGGCGCCGGCGGCGAGTCGGCGGGCGGTTTCGGCGACCTATTCGACGGGCTGTTCAATCGCGGTCCGCGAACCTCCACGGCGACGCGGCCCAAGCGAGGCAACGACCTCGAGACCGAGACGACCCTGACGTTCAAGGATGCCGCGACCGGCACGACCGTACCGCTTCGGGTGACCAGCCCGGCGCCGTGCACCACCTGCCACGGCAGTGGTGCCAAACCGGGTACCAGTCCGCGCGTCTGCCCGAACTGCAACGGGTCCGGATTCGTCAGCCGCAACCAGGGCGCGTTCGGGTTCAGCGAACCGTGCCAGGACTGCCAGGGCACCGGGTCACGGATCGACGATCCGTGCACCGACTGCGAGGGCAGCGGCGTGAAGGTACGCGCACGCACCATCAATGTGCGTATCCCGGCCGGTGTCGAGGACGGCCAACGCATCCGGCTGGCCGGCCAAGGCGAGGCCGGTCGCCGTGGTGCTCCCTCGGGTGACCTCTACGTGGTGGTCCATGTGACCGCAGACAAGGTGTTCACCCGCAGCGGTAACGACCTGAAGGTGCAGTTGCCGGTCAGCATCTCCGAACTGGTCCTCGGCGCCACCGTGTCGGTGCCCACACTCGACGGCAGTGTGGGAGTGAAGATCCCCGCCAACACCACCGACGGGCGCACCCTGCGCGTGCGCGGACGAGGTGTGCCGAAACGTTCGGGTGGGGCGGGTGACCTGCTGGTGACGGTGAAGGTTGCCGTGCCGCCGAAGCTCGACGACGACGCAGTCGAGGCCATGCGTCGTTACGCCGCCGCGGAGAAGGCCGCCGGTTTCGATCCACGCGCCGGTTGGGGGCGATGATGGTGGCCGGTAACCACGACCGCAACAAGTTCGACGGAGAAGCCGCCGCGACCTTCATGATCTCGGTCGCGGCGGAACTGGCCGGCATGCACGCCCAGACGCTGCGGACCTACGACCGGCTCGGGCTGGTCACGCCGCAGCGCACCACCGGCGGTGGTCGGCGGTACTCCGCACGCGACGTCGAGGTGCTGCGCGAGATCCAGCGCCTGTCGCAGGAGGAGGGCGTCAACCTCGCCGGCATCAAACGCATCATCGATTTGGAGAACCAGGTCGACGCCCTGCAGCAGCGCATCCGCGAGCTGCAATCCGAAGTCGACAGCGGGTCGGCTCGTAGGGGCGGGGAGCTGGTTCCGGTGCCGCGCACCAGCGCACTGGTGGTGTGGCAGCCGCGTCGCAAGCGCAAGACCGACTGATCGGTACCTCGGCCCACCCGTTACCCTGACTCGGGACAAAAGCGTCGTTGTAGACAGGACGAGGACATGGCCGAGACCAGAAGCGCCCAGTACGGGGGCGGTTCGAGCTCGGACGGATCGGTCCTCGGGATCTCCGTGGTCGAGGATCGAGTCGCCTCCGTGGTGCGAGGTGCCGACGGCGACATCATCGCCAGCAACCTGGTCGACCTTCCGGATCCGTCGGCGCAGAGCGCCGAGAACGCCATCCACGAACTCGTCGACTCGGTGCCGTATGAGATCAATCGCATCGGTGTCGCCTGCGCCCGACCCGCCACCCAGAGCTACCTGCAGGCCAATCTGGCGCCGGGTACGTCGCGGCCGGCCTGGTACGACAAGGTGGCCGTCACCGACATGCCGGCGGCGTTGGCCGAGGTGGCCCGGACTGCCGCATCCGGTACCGGGATCGTCGCTGCGATTGATCTGGATCGTGACGCCGTCCCGTCGCCGGGTTCGTCGGTCGTCAACCTCGATTCGGCAACCGGCGAGGTCCTGGGAACGGCCGAGTTCGCCTACGGGTCGCCCGGCCCGGTCACCGATCCCGCCCATGCGGGCGCTGTCGCCGACGCGGTGATGGCGGCACCTGGAGGGTCTGCCGTCACGTCGGTGGTACTCACCGGCCCCGGCGCCGAGGTGGCCGGAACGTCGGCGGCTCTCGAGTATGCGCTGGCGCGACCGGTCACTGTCGTTGATCAACCGGCGCTCGCGGCGGCGGTCGGCGCGGCGGTGTTGGCGCTGCGGCCGGGGGCGGTTGTGCGTACCCCGTCGACGCGTCGCTGGTGGCTCATCGGCGCGGCGATGGCGGCGGCACTGGCCCTCGGTGCGATTGCGGCGTCCGCGGTGTTCGCCGGTGTGGACGCCACCGAAGAGGAGCCGACACCAACTACGACGGTCACCGAGACCGCAGAAGCGTCGACGGTGACCCGCACCGCTGCGCCGGTCACCGAGGTCCGCACCCGCGTCGCCACCACAACGGTGACCGAATCGCGCGATGCCGCGAGCACCACGACGGAGACCGAAACCGAGACGGAGACGTCGACGGAGACCGAGACGGTCACCGAGCAGCCGACTGAGACGGTCACCGAGACGACCACCGTGTCCGTCGCCGGTCAGACTCCCGGCCCGTAGGTCCGAGTCTTTCGTCAGACCACGGGGTCGTGCTGGATGAGGCTCGCCCGGGCACCTGCGATGAGCATTCGCCGGCGAGTCGCCTCGATCATCTTCGCCGACCCGGCGATGAGCACCTGATGCTCGTCCCACGGGCCGGCGGCTGCGGCGACATCGGCGAGGGTGCCGATGTGGTGCTCGATGCCCAGCGCTTCGGGGGTGGCCACCGCGGTGATCCACCACGGATCGGTGGTCTCTTCGGAAACCGCGGTGATGCGCAGCCAAGGGTTGGTCGCCGCAATTCGACGCAATACGACGAGGTCGTAGAGTTCGCCCGGATAGCGCATGCCGTAGAAGATGTGGGTAGGCGGAGTATCGGCGCGCTTGGACATTTCGATGAGCAGCGCCCGCAGCGGCGCCAGGCCGGATCCGCCGGCCACCATCACCACCGGGCGGTCCGGTTCGATGTGCAGGGTGCCGTGCCCTTGTGCGAAATGCCAGACGTCGCCGACCCGCGTCTCGCCGACGATGGCGCAGCTCACAGTGCCGCCTTGCACGCCCCGCACGTGAAACTCCAGCTCACCGCGCGGGTTGGGCGGGATCGCCGGCGACAGACTTCGCCACGCTTTCGGGCGCTGCGGAATCTGCACCTCGAGGTACTGGCCGGGGGCGAACCGTAGAGGTGCCTTGGACAGCAGCCGCACCACCGCGAGGTCGCGGGTGATGCGGAACTTCTCCACCACCTCCGCCGACCAGAGCGCCGGGAACGGCGCTGTCTCGGCGGCGCCGCGCATCACGCCGGTCGTCAGCATCATCGCCTGAGTTACCGTCTGGGCGGTTTCGTCATCCCAGTAGTCACCCAGCAGCGATGCGAACTCGGCGATCAGTGCCCGATAAATGACACCGTAGTGCTCGGGGCGGACTCCGAATTTGCGGTGATCACGGCCGAGTTGGGCGAGGAACTCCACGAGCTCGGGGTGGCCATCTGCCTGCGGAATCACGTCGAGGACGTGGTCGATGACCCGGAAGAACGCATCGCGCTGACCGGACATGACCGCCGGGAACAGTTCGCGAAGATCGGGATCGATGGCGAACATGCGCGTGTAGATGTTGGCCGAGAACCGGTCGGGGTCGCGGTTGATCAGCTCGCGGAGCTGGTGGAGGACGTGTCGCGAATGATTGGCCACGGGCCGGTCACCTCCCCTGAGCGTGTCGCATGGTCGGCGGGATCGATGCCCGCCCCAGAGAGCCTAGCGGTCCATCGACGGCGACTTGCGATCGATCAATCGATGTCGGGTTCGCGACGACTGTGGCAACCTCGGGTACGTGAGCTCGCTCGATGGTGTTGTCAGGGGAATTGTCGACGCTCATCTGCACCAGTGGAATCCGCGGAGCACGCCGTGGGCGGCGAATCGGCTCTCGCGGCTGTATCGGTTCGTGCCCGCATTCGGCGACCGGGTTTTCCCGATGGTGGTGTCGCAGGCCGACCGGGAGTACGTTCTCACCCCGAGCACCGTCGCGCGCGTGTACGAGCCTATGCAGTACCTGGCCGACACCTCCCCGGTCTTCAAGACCGCCGGTGTGCGGGTGGACACCGTGGTGCATATGGAGTCGCACTGGCGCGGCGACGAGACCGCCGGCCGCGTCGACACTCCCGCGGGGAGGTCGGCCGTCGAGGAGACGCGGTACGTGACGACCCTGCCGTTCGGTGCGGATTCGTTGCCTCAACTGGGTGCGATCGTTGCCCACGCCGACCCGCGGGCCGAGCGTTTCGCCGAACTCATCGACGAACATGCCGCCTTGACCGACCGACTTCGTGGCATTCGGTGGATCACCACCCGCCACCCAGACCCCAAGATCCGCAATGGGGCCGATGCTGATGGCATCTTGTCCTCCCCGTCGTTCTTGAAGGGCTTCGCCGAGGTTGCCGACCGACGCCTGGTGTTCGACGCGTTCGTCTACTCTCATCAGCTCTACGACGTGGTGACTCTGGCGCGGGAGTATCCCGAGGTCACCATCGTCGTCGACCACGTCGGGGCGCCGGTCGGGGTGTTCGGACCCGTCGGCGCGCGAACCGGTGCCACTGCGGGTGCGCGCGCAGACATCATGCGGTTGTGGCGCGAACGAATGGTCACCCTGGCGGCCTACCCGAACGTGATGGTGAAGCTGTCCGGACTCGGGCTGCCGGTTCTGGGCTACGGACGGGAGCGGTGGGGCAATGTCGGCAGCCGGGCGACACTGACCGAGATGGTCGGCCCGCTGGTCGACCATGTGTTCACCCATTTCGGTGCCGACCGCGTGATGTTCGGCTCCAATTTCCCCATCGACAAGCCCAACGTATCGTTCGACATGATCGTCGGCGCACTGGTCGATCTGATCGCGCCGCTCGGCGGCGACTACGCACTGAGTAAAGTATTCCGAGACAATGCTTTACGCGTCTATAAGATCGAGACACCCGGCTGAGCGAATGTCCTGGCCGGCGTGTGGGGTCGCGTACCGCGCACCACGAGGGTTGTTGTGCAACCGATGTGGCCGTCGGGTACGCGACACCACTGTGGTGCCGTTGGTTGACTCTATGGAGTTTTCAAGGGACGGTTGCGGTCCCGACCGGGGTCGGGTGCGTGGTAAGACTGTGGCCGCTCAGGCTGCGGCGGGTAGGTTGTCGAGGTTCATCGTGCGTCGGTTGTAGGCCGGTATCGGCCGACGTGTCGGGTCGACGGTGACGGGTGGGAGGAGCCAGGGATGTCGGTCGTGGCCCATGATCACTTCCCACCCGTTGTGGTGGATGTCGGCATGACAGGATGGGCACAGCAGACAGCCGTTGTCCAACACCGTGATTCCACCATCAGCCCAATGGACGATGTGATGGCCTTGGCAGCGGGAGGCCGCCACGCCGCATTTGATGCAACACTCGTCGCGTTTGTGCAACGCTTTACGGAGATGGGCTGGGAACAGGCGTTTGTCTTTACTCATCTCCATCGGCACCGCCTCACCATCGACGATCGCGACGGTCGCGGTGGTGTCACAGGTCAACGTGCGCAGCATGGCTTCGGTGATCGACCCCAGGAACGGCAACTCGGCCAAATCAGGAGTATCAGCGGGCACCGACACCAGCAGTTGGTGACGCGGCGCGGACGCCACATCACCACTACGGGCAGCGATATCGAGCAACGCTTCGAGGGCGTCGGCGTGGCGGCGCTCCGGGCCGCGGGCATCAGGCGACCCGTCGGGTTCGGGACGCGGTGCCGCCAACTCTTCCATCGCAGCCGAGAATTTTTCGCCGACCTCGGTGTTGAGGTCGGCGCGCACCTGCAGCCGTCCGTCACCATCGACATCGTGGGTGAGCGCATTGAGGTTACGGTCTTCGGAGGCGGGTAGCCCACCGGTGTCGGCGGCCACCTGGTTGCCCAGACGACGGGCACGTTTGCCGATGTCGGCGGGGGTGGCGCCGGAAAAGAATTGGGCGAGAAGTTCGGTCACGATGTTTAGACGCGCCACATCGTCGAGCGGTTCCGCCGATCTTTTCCCGACATGATCGACCCCTTTACCCACCGCGTCGACATGCTCGGCGGAGATCGCCCCATCGGCGGCGTGCGCGGCCAGGGTCGGCAGTTTCTCGCGGGCGGTCGCGATGCGGATCAGACGGGTCGCCACCGCCGGCGCGAGCCCCATCACGATCAACAACTCGCTGAGTTTGCGGCCGTGGTCGCGGGCCACACCGAGGCGGTCCAGATGGCCGACCACCGTCGCGGCGTGATGGTCGATCAGATTGCGCAATGTGACCAGAGCGGTCATCGCATCGAACGCTGCACGCCCCGACATATCGTCGCCCAAGTGCAGGTCACGAACAGAATCAGTGATGGTGGTGAGATCCCCCGAAGCTCCCATGACTCCACTATGGTCGAACACCAGTTCGATGTCAAGGAAATTCTTGAAAATAGTGCAGAAGATTTTTGTGCGGGTGGGCGTGGTTTCGATACGCGGCGGGCTCGCAAGCTCGCGCGCCGCTACTCAACCAGCGATAGGCGCGGCGGGCTCGCAGGCTCGCACGCCGCTACTCAACCGGCGACGGGGAGTGGCGGAGCATGGGGCGGCGCGCCGCTACTCAACCGGCGACGGGGCCTGTTCGTAAACTCGCTTGTCACCGCTTCACCGGCGAGGGCGCAAGCGTGAACCGCGGCTCAGCCGGCGGGTTGACGCGCCCATGGCCACCACCGTCGGCGAGATGGTGTGGGAACCGGAACATCCTGCAACGCACGGCGAATGATGTCGGTGAACTCGGCACATGTCTCGTAGCGGTCGGCTGGATTCTTCGCCAGGGCTTTCGCGAACACCGAATTCAATGACGATGGCAGCCAGGGTTGCGCCTTGGTCAACCGCGGCACCGGATCATGCAGATGGGCATAGGTGATCGCGAACGCGGTCGCGCGGGGAAACGGGGGTTCGCCGGTGAACAGTTCGAACAGCCCTGCGGCAAAGGCGTATTGGTCCGTGGCGGCGGAGAGTCGTTGGGCGGTCAGCAGTTCCGGTGCCGCATAGGCGATAGAACCTTGGACGCGGCCGTTGCGGGCGAGTGGGCGGGCGTCGTCGAGCAACTGTGCGATACCGAAGTCGGTGAGCACCGCCCGCGGTCGTTCGGACCCCGTTGCGACCATGATGTTGGCGGGTTTCACGTCCCGATGCAGCACCTCTGCCGCGTGCGCGTAGTCGAGTGCAGCTCCGATCTGGGTTGCGATCGCGACGATGGTCTCGACGTCGTCTTCGGTGGGATGTGGTCCGACCAGGTCGTTCGCCGGCCGACCATCGATGTACTCCATCGCCATCCACAGAATCGTTGCGCGCGTCCGGGTCTCGTCCGACACCTCGGTGGGGTCAATCTCACCACGGGCGTACATGTCGACGATGTTCGGGTGGTCGAGCAACGACGCAATGGTGAACTCTCGCTCGAAACGCTCCCGCACGCGTTGCCGGTCGCTGGGCCGGGTGTGTAGCACCTTGAGCGCGACCGATCCGGGCTCGCCGATGTGGCGAGCCCGGTAGACCTCGGCGCTGCTGCCGCTGCCCAGAAAGCTGTCGATGACGTATCCCGCCACCTCGTCGCCCGCCCCGTACACAACGTCAGCGTAGTCGGGCCCGGTCCGATCGGCGCGGCGGCTCGAAGTGGTCACGACCTGCACCGTCGCCTTCCATCGGGCTCGGTGGCGTCGTCGGTCACGTCGACCTATTCTGCCCCGGCGAGCTCGTCGCGGGGCCCGGATGCGGAATTGATGTGTCGGCATCGTCGGACAGACTCCGCGCGAACCACGCACCCATGGCCAGTAGCAGCAGTCCGGTGACGATGAACGCCAGCACGCGGAACATGCCGTCGAGGGTGGCGAGGTCGAACAGGAACAACTTCGCGAGCGCCGCGGCGACCACGGCCAGGCCGCCGGCCAGCAGCGGGGTGCGGGCCGCCGACGGCAACCGGCTGGCGTGGGCGAGCGTTGCGCCGCCGGCGATCATCCATGTGATGGTGGCCATCAGATGGCCGGCGAAGAAGCCCTCCTCGGCACCCGCGACCAGCACCCCGGCGGTGACGGTGAATTCGGTGACTGCATACAACGCCACCACTGCCAGCGTCAGTCCCCACAACTGTTCGGCCGACCGGTCGCTCCGTTGCCGGGTTCGGCTAGCCTTGATCCACATGCCGGCGAGTATCCAGACTGCACCGACCAAGAGCACACACTGAACCAGCGTCGTTGCCGCGATCGCCGGATCGATGACGCGGGCGACGGCGAGGTCGGCGGGCGGGGCCGTCGAGAGGGTGCCGATGCCGCCGATCGTCACGAAAGTGGTGGCGATGCCGCGCATGATGCGCGCCATCGACGTGCTGTGCCGCGCGGTCATCGCGACGACCGTGCCGAACCCGAGGATCGCCGCGACGTCGATGCCGCCGTTGAACGCGGTGGCGACCGCGACCAGCGTCTGCAGCGCCACCGTCATCGCCCAGATCTCGCGGACCGTCGTGGTGACACCCGGAATTCGCGGGCCACTGACCACCAGCAGGAGTAGCGCTGCGGCACCGGTGGCGATCAGCGAGGCCGCGGACAGGTCGTCGACCAGGGCGCCAGACAACAGGACCGGCGCGGACGTGGCTGCGGTGATGGCCGCGAGCAGCGCCGGCTGCGACGAACTCGGGAGCGCGACGAGGGCGCTGCCCAGACCGATCACCACGGTGAGCCCAGCAGCCAGGGCGTAGGTCCACATCGTCGTGTCGGGTCCGACCCCCACGCCTGCGAGGACGGCGATCAACACCAACGGCAACGTCGGCGCCGCCATCCGGACGAGGTACAGCCAGGTCCAGTCGCGACCGAGTTGGACCCAACCGGACGCTGCTGCCAGCACGAGCATGAACGCCACGAGCACGATGTCGACGCCCTGGGTGAGAGCCGGGGCCAACACGGCCACCGGGACAACCACCAGTACTCCGAGGGCTTGGCTGTTCCACATGCGGCTGAGCGCCAGCCCGGCTCCGGCGATCACAGCTGCCGCGCTCAGCGCGGCCGGCACGCTCAGCCACTCATAGAACCGGGTTGCCGCCAGCACATCCAGATAGCCGGCCGCCACACCGGTCGCGGCGAGCGCTACGGCGCCGGTGTGTCCGGCGGGCCGACGATGCCACCACGTCGACGCCACCACCAGCGCTATCGCGAAGACGGCGCCGCCGGCCACCCGAACTTCCGGCCGCAGGATGCCGGCCTGGGCGGCCAGCACCAACAGCAGCACGATGCCGATGAGGGTGACACCCACGCCGGCGGCCGCCAGCACACTCGCCACCGTGCCCTTGCGGAAGGCCGTCGCGATGCGGTCGCTCAGTGCCGGACGGGTCGACCGCTGTGGGCTCGGCGGCCATGGTGGTGGTGCAGCCGGAGGCGGCGGCGAGTAGCCGGCGGGCAGGTGGGTGGGGTTCGGCGGCATCACCCGGGTGGCCATCGCCGGGTTGTGCCTGGGGTTGGGTGCCGCTGGGTTGGGTGCGGCCTGGTTGTGTGCAGCTGGGTTGGGCATGGCCTGGCCGGGTATCGGCGGCGCCGGCATCCACGTCGCCGGCGCTCCTGGGGGCGTGGACGTCGCGTCCACCATGCCCATCGGCGGTGTCGGCACCATCGGTCCGGTCGTCGGCGGCACCTGCCGACCCGGCGGCGGGGACTGCATCGTCGGCGACGGCTGCGACGCTGTCTGTGTCGTCGGTTCGACGAGGACGGCTCGCAGTTCGGCGAAGTCGTCGGACATGCGGTGCATCTGCCGAGACATGTCTGCGAACTCGCCGGAGATCCTGGTCAGCAAGTGGGCGGTGGTCTGGTTCACCGGGGTCTGGTTCATGGCTCAAGAGTCGTCGGCGACGCTCCGTGGCACATGAGTAGAGCTACTCGGTCCGAGCGGGTAAACCTGCGTTCTGCTGGGCTTTTGGCGGTGCGGCGGTGGCCATCGACGTCATTCGGACGCCCGACGACCCGCCGGCCGGATCACCCCTGTTGCCGTGGCGGGGGCCCGCCCGATCCACCTGGTGGCATACCCGGACCGCCCGGTCCACCCGACGGAGGCGCACCCATACTCTGCTGATTGTCTTCCTTTGCCGCCACGCCGAGGGTGATCGAGATGTCCATGCCGTCGGCGGGGGACCCGGCGACGGTCGCGAGTTCGGCGTCCCATCCGTCGCCGAACACGTTGTCGGAAGCCAGCGTCACATTGGACATGTTGGAGATGCTCCGGGCGTAGCCGCTGTCGTATTCGAACACCTCGGTGCAGGCGTCTTCGGGCAGCGCGATCTGTGAGGTCAGTCGGGCGTCGGAGCCGGCGACGGCCTGCTCCAGGGAGTCGAAGACCTCGAAGTGGATGTGCGGCCACCGGCCCGCGTAGCAGGCCGGGAAGATCGTGGTGAACCGAACGACGCCATCGGGGTCGGCGACCTGCACGCCGCGCAGGTAGTTCTCGTCGGCAGCGGCGTCGCTGTAGAGGGAGTAGTTGCCTTCGCGGTCACAGTGCCACACGTAGACGGCCATACCCTCGCCCGGCGAACAGTCGTCGACCAAGTCCTGCAGGGTGATGGTCAGCGTGGCCGGCACACCCTCGGCGGTACCCGACGAATCGCCGAAACTCGACCGGATGTCGCTGCGCACGATTCCCGACGCGATCAGCACGTTCGGTCCGTTACTGCCGTCGCCGGGGTAGGGGCCGGCTGTCTCCCCTGGTGCGGCCGCCACGCAGCCGTCGGCGGTACCCGTGGCGCCGGCCGCATCGGTGGACGACGCCCCCGCTGTGTCGGATGCCGCAGTACCGGACCCTGAGTTGTCGGTGCCGCATGCGGCAGCGGTGGTGGCGACCGCGCCGGTGGCCAACAGCATCAGCGCTCGGCGACGACTCAGCGAACGCAGGTCGTAGCGGAGACCTCGGTCGTGTTCGTGTGTGTCGTGTTCGTGTGTCTCATCGTGGCGCTGCATGGACACAACGTACAAACCGGACCTGCCCGTCGTCGGGAGTTCAGCTGTGCGGTTGCTGGGCGGTCTCGGTATGAGAGAACACCGGCGACGGGCCGACGGCGTCCTACAGTGAGGTCATGACCGATGTCGTGAGTCCCGAGTCGCTGGCCGCCGACCTCCCGCAGGGCATGGTGGTCACCGACCCCGACATTCTGGGGGCCTATCGGCAGGATCGGGCGCAGGATCCCGCCGCCGGCACTCCGCTGGCCTTGGTCCGTCCGACGACGACCGCCGAAGTACAGGCCACGGTGCGATGGTGCGCCCACCACCGCATTCCCTTGGTCACCCGGGGAGCCGGTACCAGCCTGTCCGGTGGGTCGACAGCGGTCGACGGCGCGATCATGTTGTCCACCGAGAAGATGCGAGATCTCGTCATCGACACCGCCACGCGTACTGCAGTGGTGCAGCCGGGACTGTTCAACGCCGAGGTCAAAGCGGCCGCGGCGGCCCACGGTCTCTGGTATCCACCCGACCCGTCATCGTTCGAGATCTGCTCGATCGGCGGCAACGTCGCCACCAACGCCGGCGGGCTCTGCTGCGTGAAATACGGCGTGACCACCGACTATGTCCTCGGACTCGAGGTGGTGCTGGCCGACGGGCGGGCGGTACGACTGGGCGGGAAACAGCTCAAGGATTCAGCCGGGCTGCCCCTGACCAAACTCTTCGTCGGCAGCGAGGGGTTGCTCGGCATCGTCACCGAGGTGACGCTGCGACTGCTCCCTCCGCAGGCGCCGGCGTGCACGGTGGTCGGCAGTTTCGGGTCGGTGCACCAGGCCAGTGAGGCGGTCCTCGCGATCACCGCGCAGATTCGTCCGGCGATGCTCGAATTCATGGATGCGGTGTCAATCAACGCCGTCGAGGACATGTTGCGAATGGGGCTCGACCGCACGGCGGGGGCGCTATTGGTGGCGCAGTCCGACGCGCCCGGACCCGCCGGCGCGGCCGAGGTGGAGACCATCCAGCGCGCCTTCGAACAGCACGGCGCCAGCGAGGTTTTCGCGACCGATGACGCGCAGGAAGGGGAGGCGTTCACCGCCGCTCGTCGTGCCGCGATCCCGGCGGTCGAGAAGCTGGGATCGCTGTTGCTGGAGGATGTCGGGGTACCGCTGCCACAACTGCCCGCGCTCATCGACGGGGTCGCGGGAATCGCGGCGGCACGCGACGTGATGATCTCGGTGATCGCACACGCCGGTGACGGCAACACACATCCGCTCATTGTGTTCGACCCAACCGACTCCGACGAGGCCGCCCGCGCGCAGGCAGCCTTCGGAGAGATCATGGATCTCGCGATCTCGTTGGGCGGCACCATCACCGGCGAACACGGAGTGGGTCGGCTGAAGAAGGCGTGGTTGCCGAATCAGGTCGGCGACGACGTGATGGAACTGACCGCCACCATCAAAAAAGCTCTCGACCCGCACGGTCTGCTCAACCCCGGTGTGCTGCTGTAGGTTTGGCGGCTCTTCCCAGATGAGGGTGTAGGTCGGCCGGGCGCGTCGGTCCGCAGGTGGACGTCGAGGTCTCCCGACGATGGAGGTTCCTACGCCATCCATCCGAAAGACCTCGACGTGACCGACGCTACCCCGCCGGCCGGCTTCGGCCGCCCTGACCTGACCGCCTTCGCGTCTCATCCCAATCGACCCTGATCGAGTCTGCTGACCCCCTCGACGAGAACGCAGCGACATCACAGCCACCCAACCTCGACCGTCCGGGAAGCCGGGACACGTCACATGGCTTGTGCTGCGGGCGTGTCGAGTGGGTCGTCCAGGGGCGACGCAGGAGCGTCGACGCGACGTGCTGAGAGGTGGTTCCAGTCGAGCACTAGGACACCGGCTACAGGCATGGCGATAGGTCAGGAACGGCGTCGCTCCCTACGCAGGAGGGAGCGCAGAGTCTCGGCGTTCGCGTAGCCGACCCGTAGCGCGATCTCGGCGGAGGTGAGGTCCGTGGTTGCTGAGAGGTGCCGAGCTCGTTCGATGCGAAGCCGTTGGACGAAGCCGAGCGGAGTGAGGTTGAGCGCCGCACGGACTCGTCGTTCGAGGGTGCGCCGGCTGGTGCCGAGCGACTGCGCGACGAAGGCGACGTTGAACGGTTCGTCCAGGCGGGCGCGCACGAAGCGTTCGAACTCGACGACGATCGGGTCCTCGTGCCGGAGCTGTTCGTAGGCGACGAAGGCCGCCTGCGACGGACGCTCGTCGATGATGAGGAGCTTGGCGACATGTTGGGCCAGGTCGGGGCTGATCGATCGCACGAGTGAGAGCGCGAGGTCGATGTGGGCGAACGCGGCGCCGGCGGTGACGAGGTTCCCGTCGACCACGACCATGGTGTCGAGATCGAGGGCGACGGTCGGATAGCGCTTCAGGAACTCCGGCCCCAGGAACCAGCTGGTCGTCGCCCGCCGATGATGCATCCGTCCGGTCTCGGCGACAGCGAACACGCCGGTGCACGCCGCGGCGATCCGGGTGGTCGCGTCGTCGAGGCGCCCGAGCGAGGCGATGACCGAACGAGCATCTCGGCTCTGGAGGGCGTCGTTGGTAGCGGCGGCCGTGAGGGTTCCAAGCGCAGGGACGACGACCACGTCGAACTCTGCGGACTCCGACAGCGGGTGGTCCACCGACAGGGTCATCGATGCCGTCGTGGTCACTCTCCGTTTCGGTCCGAGGATGGCGAGTTCGATCGGGTCGATCCGCGGGTCGACATCGCCGCGGGCTCCGTCGGCCACCCGCACGATGTCGATGACCGACGCGACAGCCGAACCGAAGCAGCCGTCGATCGCGATCAGTCCGATACGCATGGCGCAAACAATAGCAATACTGCCGTATACGCCACTTCTCACATGCCCTTGCTCGTCATACGCTGAACTCGCTTCACCAAGAAACCTCGACACTTAGGAGAACCCCTCATGTCCACACCCGCATCACTTCCGTATGCCTTCGTCGCCAAGATCGTCGCGGCCGATGGACAGCACGACGCGCTCGCCGATCTGCTCGCCGGCGCTGTCGCGCTCGCCAACGAAGAAGTAGGAACGATTGTCTGGTTCGCGGTCAGGACCCACGCCGACACCTTCTGGATCTTCGATGCATTCCCCGACGAGGCCGCTCGCGACGCCCACGCCAACGGCGCCATCGTCGCAGCCCTGATGGCCAACCAGCACCTCCTCGGCGCAGCACCCGAGATCCTGGCGGCCGACGTCCTCGCGTCCAAGCTCCCGTAGTCCGCCAACGCACGAGACGACCGCGCCCCGCCGAGCCGTCGCCAGGTCGCGACGCAACGCAACGCCACGCTGCGTTGCCGAGCGGTGCGAGGCCTATCGGCACACGGACAGGATGCCGGCCGCGAGCGCTCAGCCGGCGAGGGGTCCGTCGCAGAGGAGAGCGACGTCGGTGTCGGGCAGAGCCGTGAGGCCAGCGCATCGCGCGACCACCAGAACCGAACCGCCCCTGCCCTGCGTTTCCGCAGGTCAGGGGCTGTTCGCCGGATCCGCCTGTCGGAATCGAACCGACGACCTAATCACGTCGGCTTTGCGTCTATCGCTTGATGCGCCCACCGGGCGAACGAGCCGCTGACCTGCGCAAACGCCGAGCGTGGGGGACGCCGCCATCCGGTGGTGACCGACGACGACCGACCAGTACCGACCGTTTCACCGGAGCTTGCGGCGGCGTCGAAGCCATCCATCCGAAAGACCTCGACGTGTCCGACGCTACCCCGCCGGCCGGCTTCGGCCGCCCTGACCTGACCGCCTTCGCTCGACTCGACGGCCTCGGTCTGAGCGTGACCGGACAACGACTTGAACCGGATCGTGCGGTCCTCGCGTGCCGCGTGGTGGAACCAGATCAGTGGTGCCGACGGTGCGGCAGCGAAGGCGCTGCTCGTGACGCCGTGATCCGGCGGTTGGCCCACGAGCCGCTGGGCTGGCGACCGACCGTGCTGGAAGTTGTAGTGCGCCGCTACCGCTGTGCCGACTGCGGACACGTGTGGCGCCAAGACACCAGCGCCGCGGCGGAGCCACGCGCGAAGCTCTCGCGCACCGGGCTGCGGTGGGCGCTGGAAGGGATCGTGGTCGCACACCTCACCGTCGCCCGTGTCGCCGAGGGACTCGGGGTCGCGTGGGACACCGCCAACAACGCGGTCCTGGCTGAAGGCAAGCGCCTGCTGATCAACGACCCCACGCGGTTTGAGGGCGTGAAGGTCATTGGCGTCGATGAGCACGTCTGGCGCCACACCAGGCGTGGCGACAAGTACGTCAGTCACCGTGATCATCGACCTCACCCCGGTCCGCGATGGCGCCGGCCCAGCAAGGCTGCTGGACATGGTCGAGGGCCGGTCGAAGGCGGCGTTCAAGACCTGGCTCGCCGACCGCGACGACGCCTTCCGTGACGCGGTCGAGGTGGTCGCGATGGACGGCTTCACCGGGTTCAAGACCGCCGCTGCAGAGGAGATCCCGGACGCGGTCACGGTGATGGATCCCTTCCACGTCGTGCGCCCGGCCGGTGACGCCCTCCACAGGTGCCGGCGCCGGGTCCAACTCGCGATCCACGGGCACCGTGGGTTCAGGGACGACCCGCTCTACAAGTCGCGGCGCACGCTGCACACCGGCGCGGACCTGCTCACCGACAAGCAGAGCGACAGGCTATGCGCGCTGTTCGTTGATGACGCTCACGTCGAGGTCGAGGCGACCTGGGGTGTCTACCAGCGCATGATCGCCGCCTATCGCCACGAGGACCGGCAACGTGGCCGCGAGCTCATGGAGAAGCTGATCACCGACCTCAGCGCCGGCGTCCCCAAGGTGCTCACCGAGCTCACCACCCTGGGCCGGACCCTGAAGAAGCGAGCCGCTGACGTGCTCGCCTACTTCGAACGACCCGGCACCAGCACCGGGCCGACCGAGGCGCTCAACGGACGGCTCGAACACCTGCGCGGCTCCGCACTCGGGTTCCGCAACCTGACCAACTACATCGCCCGAAGCCTGCTCGAGACCGGCGGCTTCAGACCCCAACTCCTACACCCCCGATTGGGATGAGCCGGTTTGGCCCGGATGGGCTGCCCTTCGTGACGATCCGCCGCTAGCGCTCCGGACGTCCTCGGGCGTCACGAAGGGTCGCCGCACACCACTCGGTATGTGTCCCGCCCAGCGTTCTTCGCCTCGAATAGCGCGCGGTCGGCAGTCTTCAGTGCCAGGTCCACGAGCGCGCCGTCGGTGGCCGGGCGGAGTTTGCTCTCATAGACGACCGCGCCGACGCTCACGGTGATGCGAGGCTCGCAGGGCAGGCCGATCTGGGCGGCCCGGATGCGATTGGCCAGTCCGATGGCCGAAACGCGATCCAGGGAGCCGGCGATCGCGAACTCGTCGCCGCCGAGGCGCCCGACCACCCCTGACTTCCCAACGGCATCCACGAGCACCGCGGCCAACCGTTCGAGGACGGCGTCACCCACGGCATGCCCGTGCCGATCGTTGATCGCCTTGTAGTTGTCGATGTCCACCACGAGGATTGTGAAGGGCCGCGTCGTCTGTCGGGTCGCGGTCTTCGCTATGTAGCGGAACCCGCGCCGATTGAGCACACCGGTCAGCGGGTCGGTGTTGGCCGACTCGATCTGAAGGCGAAGCGCACGTTTCGACTCTGCGCTGTAGATGGCGATCAGGCCCACGGTGCCATTGGCCGCGAGCAACGACACCATGATCCCGTAGAGCGCGGTCGATCCGGGCAGCGTGTCGTCGAGTAGCGCTCTCGCGCCGATGGTGACGATCACCGCGGTCGAGAAGACGACATGACAGACCATCGCCTGGATGCGGAGAAAATGTGCGACGTACCCGCCGATGACCGCGAACAGCGCCGTGCCCTGCAGTGCCATCACCGGATTCTGGAATGTCGCCAGCGCCGCGGTCAGTCCGAGGTCGGCGTAGAGGACGAAGGCGGTGTTGGCGCCTCGCATAGGCATCGTCTCCGACAACCAAATGGTTCGCAGATCGATGCGCGCGACGATGATCGCGACCGGCACCGTGGTGGCGCTGATGGCGATGAGCGCGCCCATCCGAACCGGGCTCCCCGCCGCACCATCCGGCGACGTCACCGCCAGGACACCCAACAGGCCGATGGCCAGCGTCAGGCCCGCTATTCCATATCGGGGTAGCCGTTCGGAGATCTCGATCTGATCCATGACATATCGAGGATCCTCGTACGCTTTGGTCCGCGCGGCGTGGGTCGCCTCCCCAAGATTCCCCACGCCTGCAGACCGATTCTCATCGACAAACACCGTTCGCGTCCCGCCCCTGTGCACTGCTGACAACGAACGCGGCTCCGTCAGACCCCCATGAAAGGGACACGTTCTTCAAGTTGCGATTGTAGAACGTACATCGCTGGCGCGGGTGGTGAGGGGTTGGCGCCGCGTTACTGCGCGACAGTCGAGTCCACGACGGCCACCGCGCTCAGTGTCGTTCCAGGATCGCCGCGAGATCCGCGCCGTCGGGCAGCGCGCCGTACTCGAACGCGCGGTTGCCGCCCAGCCGCGCGGCGATGAACGCATCGGACACCTCGGCCGGGGAGAACCGCACCAGCAGGGAGGCTTCCAGCGCCAAGGCCATGGATTCAACAACTCCGCGGGCGCGTCGTTGCGCCGTTGCCGCGTCGGCGCGAACCAGTTCACCCAGCTGATCACGCAGCCGTTCGAGGTGCAGGTCCAGGGTGCGGTTGGCTCCCAGTGCGATGTTGATCTCGGCGTCGAACGCCGCGATCGACGCCGGCTCGCGGGTCATGGCCCGCAGCACGTCGAGTGCGATGACATTCCCGGAGCCTTCCCAGACGGCCATGACCGGTTGCTCGCGGTAGCGCATGGCCAGGGGGAAGGCCTCGGTGTAGCCGTTGCCGCCGAGACACTCCAGCGCCTCGTAAGAGTGGTGTGGTCCGCGCTTGCAGATCCAGTACTTGGCGACTGCGGTGGCGAGACGTCGGAACGCCTTCTCCTGGTCGGTGGCGTCCTCGTCATGGGCGCGAGCCAGGCGCATGGCGGTGATGGTGGCGGCTTCCGATTCCAGGGCGAGGTCGGCGAGCACGGCGGTCATCGCCGGCTGATCGGCCAGCGTCGCGCCGAAGGCGGCCCGGTGGCGAGCGTGCCACACCGCCTCGGCCACAGACTGTCGCATTCCGGCGGCACTACCGAGGACGCAGTCCAGACGGGTCTGCGCAACCATCTCGATGATGGTGCGCACGCCACGGCCCGGTTCGCCGACCATCACCGCGACGGTGCCGTCGAGTTCGATCTCCGACGACGCGTTCGACTTGTTGCCGAGCTTGTCTTTCAGTCGCTGGATGCGGAAGACGTTGCGGGTGCCGTCGGGCAGAACGCGGGGCAGCAGGAAGCACGAGAGTCCCTCGCCGCCGGGGCCTTGCGCCTGCGCGAGGACCAGGAACGCATCCGACATCGGTGCCGAGCAGAACCATTTGTGTCCGGTGAGCAGATAGTCGGCGCCCGGCCCGCCACGGCCGACCGGTGTGGCAACCGTCGTGTTCGCGCGCACATCGGAGCCACCCTGCTTCTCCGTCATCGACATGCCGAAGATTGCCGATTCCTTGGTGGCCGACAGATCGGGGGAGTAGCTGCGTGACAGTGCTTTCGGCACCCAGTGCGCGGCGACGTCGGGCTGCAGCTCCAGTGACGGAATCACCGCGTGGGTCATCGACACCGGACAGGCGTGACCGGGTTCGATCTGCCCGAACAACATGAAACCCGCGGCACGGGCGACGTGTGAGCCGGGCTGCGGGTCGGCCCAGCAGCGTGTGTGCGAGCCGTGGGCCACCGACGCCTCGATGATCCGGTGGTAGGCGGGGTGGTACTCGACCTCGTCGATCCGGTTGCCCCAGCGGTCGTGGGTGTGCAGCACCGGGGTGATGGTGTTGGCCAGGTGCGCGTCGTGCTGAAACTGCGCACTGCCCACGTGCGCGCCGATCTCCCGGAGCTCATCTTCCGCCCAGCCCGCATCGTGGCGTCGGATCGCTTCGACAAGAACGGTATTCATGTCGAACTCGTTGATATCGACACGCGGGGCGGACTGGTTGAGGACGGTGTGCGTGAGATGCGGTTGCGGGTGGGTGGTGGTCTCGGTGGAGTGTGTCATGGGTTGTCCTTTCGAAGCGGCGCAACTGGTCTCGATACGCCGTCTCGCCTAGGGGCTCGACGGCTACTCGACCAGCGACGGGGGAGGCGTATGCTCGTTTGTTCCGACTGCTGTTCTTTTCGCTGGTCGGTCTCGATGCAGGCCTTCGTAAGCTCGGTCGCGACGGAGTAAGTGACCCCCCGCTGGTCGACCTCGATACGGGCCCTCGCAAGCTCGGTCCCTACTCGATCCAAGGAGTAGGTCGCGAACGGAGTGAGTGACCGTATCGAGACCACGTCATATGGCATGCGCCAACACCCGATCCGGGATCTGCAGGTTGGTGAACACGATCGCGACCGCGTCCTCGAGCCGATCCCCGAGGTGATCGCCGGCGGCCGCCTGCTGGATGACGAGCCCGAAGATGGCCGACCAGAACGCTTTTGCCTCCACGTCGATCGGTGCCCGCAGCTCCCACCCTGTCCGCACCAGAGTTCGCATCAACGCTTCGGCGCCGCGCTCGTGCAACACCTGCAACGTGTCCGCGATCTGCGGTCGAAGGTCGGAACGGCGCGACGCCATCGACATTGCGGTCGTGAACAACTCGACATTGCGGGCCTGCCCGCCGAGTAATGTCGAGATGAGGGCGTGGGTGTACTCGCCGACGGTCGTGGCCGTGCCGGCGGCTTCCTCTGCGGCGCGACCGGCGCGTAGTACCGCGGTGCACGCGACTTCGGTGAACAACTGCTCTTTGGAGCCGAAGTAGTACGTGACCTGGTTCGGATAGGCGTCAGCTCGGTGGCAGATCTGGGCGACCGACGCCGTCTCGCCCTGCTCAGTGAATACCTCGGCCGCCGCGCGCAGCAGGGAGTCGCGGGTGGCCTTGCCGGCTTCGCGACTACCGCGACGTGACGTGGTCATGTGATGAGGGTCGCACATTCTTGTTTGTATGACAAACAAGAATGTGAGGGTGTCGTCCAAGCGCACACCTTCGATATCATGTTCCTGATATCGGAGGTGGCAAAAAATGGAACAGATCCTCATCCGCAATTTACCCGCGGGGACCAAGGCCGCCCTGCGGGCGCGTGCCGAGCAGCATCGCAGGTCGGTAGAGGCGGAGGCTCGCGAGATCCTCGCCGAAGCGCTTGAGCGGGAGCCGGTCACGCTCGTCGACCTGCTGAGTTCCGATGAGGGTGCGGACATCGATTTCGAGCCCGAACGCCTCGGTCTGACTGTCCGATCTGCCGAGTTGTGAAGTACGTCTTGGATACCAACGTGGTATCCGCGCTGAGGGTCCGGGGACGCAACCGACAGGTCGAGATCTGGGCGGCGTCCGTATCGGTGACCGACCAGTTCGTGACGGCGATGACCATGGCAGAACTCGAGTGTGGCGTGGTCACCAAGGAGCGATCCGACCCAGCGCAGGGAGAAGTATTGCGCCGTTGGTTCGAGGAACGGGTCCTGCCTGCATTCGCCGACCGTGTGTTGCCGTTCGATCTGCCCGCAGCACGGGTCTTGGCGACCTATCGGGTGCCCGAGCATGCTCCGTTCGAAGATGCTGTCATCGCTGCTATCGCCCATGCCACCCAGATGGCCGTGGCGACACGCAATACCAAGCATTTCGAGCCGCTCGGCGTCCGATGCGTCAACCCGTGGGAACCGAAGGTCTGAGGTGAAACTCAGAACCCGAGCCCACAGATCAAGTCGTTGAACGTGACGCGGCGATGCTGAGATCCGACCTGTTCCTCACCGTTTCACCCCCGCCGGCCACCGCTCGGTGATCATCTCCGTCATCGCGTCGACCCACTCCTCGTCGAGTGCGGCGTCGCGGCGGATGAGGATGCGGAAGATCGCGGTGCCTGCCACCACTTCGGCGAGCATGGGGAGGTGGTCGTCGGCGCGGCGTTCCTGGCCGAAGTGCGTTTCGAATGCGCCGAGGTTGCCGGCCAGCCGGGTGATCATCATGGTGTGGACCTGGGGGTCGGCGACGGTGTCGGCGATCAGGCCGGGTAGCGCCATGCGCACCTCGGGCCGGTCGAACATCGTGCGGACGGTGTCGACCACAGATCGGATGTCGGCGTGGATGTCGCCGGAGCTGAGAGGGGTCGGGATCGAGTCGGTGGGCAGGACCGCCTCGTGCACGAGTTGGGCTTTGCCGGCCCAGCGTCGGTAGATGGCGGCGGTGGTGGTTCCGGCTCGTGCGGCGATCGCCGACAGTGACAGGGCCGAATAGCCCGACTCGAGCAGCAACTCCCGTGTCGCCGTGACGATCGCCGCGTCGATGCGGCTGTCGCGGGGACGGCCCGGTGGGGATGACGCGGGCGCGCTTGTCTCAGACCCCTTGCCTCGGCTGACGCTTTCTGCTGTCATGAGTTCCACCTTAGTTCCAATACAGTGTGCATCGTATTTGAGGGAGTGTCGGTGAAGCTGAGCCCGCTCGACGAGTATCCGATCCATCAGACGCCGACTCCGGTCTCCTGGCCGGCCACGTCCGATCGAAATTTCTACGACCGCTCGTATTTCAACGTGCTCGACCGTGGCGGGCGGTTCATGGCGCTCACCGGCATCGGCTACTACCCGCGGCTCGGTGTCAAGGACGCCTATTTCGTCGTCCGGCACGGCGATACGCAGACCGCGGTGCATCTGAGCGACGCCATCGACGACGATCGGCTGAATCAACACGTCAACGGCTACCGCCTCGACGTCATCGAACCCCTACAGCAGATACATCTGACGATGGACGAGACGGAGGGTATCGCCGCGGACCTCACGTGGCGCGGTTTGTTCTCCGCTGCGCTCGAGCGTCCACACGACATGCTGACCGACCGTCGAGTGACCCTGCAGGCGTGCCGGTTTGCCCAACTCGGTGGCTGGGAGGGGTGGATCGACGTCGACGGTGAACGGCTGATCGTCGAGCACGATGCCAGCGTGGCCAGCCGCGACCGTTCGTGGGGGATCCGTCCGGTCGGCGAGGCCGAACCGGGTGGACGTCCCGACACATCCTTCCGCGGGATGTGGTGGTTGTACCTGCCTTTGGCGTTCGACGACTATCAATTGTTCCTGATCCTGCAGGAGGACCCGGACGGTCATCGCAGCCTCTACGACTGCACCCGACGATGGCGTGACGGCCGAGTCGAACAGCTCGACGGGGTACGCGTCTCCGTCCACTACACGTCGGGCACTCGGATTCCCTACGGTGCGCACGTCGAGTTCCAGAACCGCGACGGTGATCGGTTTCAGCTCGACATCGAATCGAAGCTGTTCGCACCCATCGCTTTCGGTGCGGGGTACGGTGGTGACGCGACCTGGGCGCACGGCACCTGGAAAGGCGAGTCCTTCGTCGAACGCGTCAGCTTCGACCTGACCGATCCCGAGGTGATGGCCAAGGCTCCGTTCAGCCTCATCGACCACGTCGCCGAAGCAGTGTGCACCGAACCCGACGGTCGGAAGTGTCATGGTGCGGGACTATTCGAACACGGTGTCCTCGGGCCACATCATCCGTCGGGCTTCACCGACTGGACCGACGGAGCGAAGTAGGCAGCCGATGAAGGTCATGACAGCCCTGTTCGGGCCCACCGACGCCGTCGACCGCGCACGAGCTCTGCAGGAGGCCGGCGCGTCAGGCGTCTTCACTTTCGAAGGCCCGCACGACGTGTTCACCCCGCTGGTGCTGGCGTCTGGGGTGCGCGGTCTCGATGTGATGTCCAACGTCGCGATCGGACTGCCCCGCAACCCGATCCAACTCGCTCACCAGGCCAACGACCTGCAACTACTGAGTGAGGGTCGGTTCGTCCTGGGCCTGGGCACCCAGGTGCGCGCCCAGATCGAGAAGCGCTACGGCACCGAGTTCGACCACCCGGTGGCGCGGATGAAGGACATGGTGGGAGCGCTGCGCGCAATCTTCGTCACGTGGCAGAACGATGAACGACTCGACTACCGCGGCGAGTATCACCGGCACACCCTGATGACCCCGACCTTTGTGCCCGGGCCGAACCCGTACGGTCCGCCACCGATCTATCTCGGGGCGCTGGGCCCGCGGATGACCCGGATGACTGCCGAGGTGGCCGACGGCTTACTCGTGATGCCGTTCGGCACCAAGCGATTCCTCCACGAGGTGACGATGCCGGCCGTCCGCGCCGGCCTGTCCGCCGCCGGACGCGCGGACGACGATTTCGAGGTGGTGCCGGAGATCATCGTCTCGGTCGGAGACGACCATACCTCGACTCGAATGCTGTTGGCCTTCTACGGTTCTACCCCCGCCTACCGGCCAGTCCTGGACGCCCACGGCTGGGGCGAACTGCAGCCGGAACTTAACGCGATGTCCAAGCAGGGACGCTGGCAGGACATGGCCACGTTGATCGACGACGACATACTGCACACCATCGCAGCCTGCGGCACCCCGACCCAGATCGCCACGCACATCCGCGACCGCGCCGATGGGGTATCCGATCGGATCTGCCTCTATCAACCGGGGCCGATCGACCCCGATGCGTTGGCCGAGATCGTCGACGCGTTGACCTGACCATGTCGCCGATCACGATTGAACTCGCAGACGTCGCCGACGTCCGCTACGGCGGAAAGGCCGCCGGACTCGCCGAACTCGGCCGCGTCGGACTACCGGTGCCGCCGGGGTTCGTCATTGCCGAGGTCACTGCTCAAGCCTCCGCAGATACCGCTGTGCAACGGTTCTCGCAGATGGTTGCGGCTGGTCAGGTCCCGGTGGCGGTGCGCTCGTCCGCGGTCGGCGAGGACGGCGTCGAGCAGTCCTTCGCCGGGCAGTATGACACCGTGCTGGGCGTCGATTCGGTCGACGACTTCGTCGCGGCGGTCCAACAGTGTGCCGCCTCCGTGCATTCGCGGCGGGCCACCGCGTACCGCGCCGATCAGGACGCCACTATGAATGTGGTTGTCCAACAGATGGTCGACGCGCGCGCAGCCGGTGTCGTATTCACCGCGGACCCGACCACCGGACGTCGTGATTTGGTGGTGATCGACGCCGTCGGGGGTCTGGGTGAGTCATTGGTCGACGGCTCGGCATCACCCGACCACACCATCCTCGACGATACTGGTACACCGATAGTGCACGAACTCGCTGGGGCGCAACCGGTTCTGTCATCCACCGAGATCGCCGACATCCGCACCGGCGCACTGCGTGCCGCACACCACTGGGGTGAGCCGATGGACCTCGAATGGGCGATCGACCACGACGGACGGTTGTGGTGGCTGCAGGCCCGGCCCATCACCACCCTGCCCGGCGATCTCGGCGAGATGGACTCGCCGGTTGCCGGAGCCGATCACGTCTACACGCGCTGCAACATCGGCGAGATGATGCCCGGCGCATTCTGCCCGCTCACCGCGGCGGTGTCCGGGTACGCCATCGACCGTGCGATGCAGCAGATCCAAGTGGTCGCGCGAGCCCAGCCCGGCTACGAACGGCCGTGGCTGCAGGTCGGCTACTTCTCGGGGCACATGTTTCTCAACCTCACCGAGGGCACGGCCCTGAGCTCGGGCATCCTCGGCAATTCCCTCGAACAGTTCTCCACGTCGATCTGTGGGCGGGTGATCGACGAGTTGAAACCGAAACCGCCGCAACCATTCCGCCGAAAGCTCGGCAACACCATTCGACTCAGCGCCCATGCCCTGTCCGTCGGGCCGGCGGTCCGGCACCTGGGTGCCCAGATCGCTGAGTTCGAGATACCAACTGGCAACGATCCGCGAAGCATCCTGCAACAGTTGGAGTCCGGCGTCGAGCGCTACTGCGATGTCACGCTGACCCATGTGCGCTCCTCGTCGCGGGCCGCAGTGGCCGCCAACATCCTGGAGAGCGTGCTGATCCGGCGGGCGCTACAACAGGGGCAGACCGAGGAGGACGGGCGGACCGAGGCCGCGCAGCTGATGGCCGGCGCCAGCGATGTCGAGAGCGCGCTCATGCTCGGCGAACTCGATGCGGTGGTCCGGTTGATTGCCGCCGACCCCATGGCGGCGGACGCGTTCCTCTCGGTCACGCCCGAGCGTGCCGTCACCGCTGTGCGCGCCGGCGACGATGAGGCCGCATCGGCGTTGCGTCACTTCCTGAGTCGTCACGGACACCGCGGCTACCGCGAGTTGTGCATGCGCGACCCGTCCTGGGCGGAGGACCCCGCCGGACTGGGGACGATGATGCAGGCCATGCTGCGTGCCACGCACGATCGCGCAGAGCGCGCCCCGACCCGAGTGCAGGTCGACGCGCCCACATCCGCAACGATCCGACTGCTCGCCAGATGGGCGAAGGCCGGTGCCCGCGGACGTGAGGAGACGAAGTCGAGGATGGCGCTGATGGCCCACTCGCTCAAACTCGGCTATCGGCACCTCGGTGAGGTCCTCGCCGCGGCAGGGCGATTGCCCGACGCCGACCTCGTCTTCTTCTTCGACCGCGCCGAACTGCACCGCATCGTCGGCGTCGAGAACATCGACGGCCTCGTCACACGCGCGCAGCAGCGTCGCGCGGCCCTGGCCTACCAGGACGCGCTGGACTTCGACGACGTGTCGATCGGGCGGCCCACCGCGCGCATCGCGCCACCGCCACGGCTGGTGGGTGACGATGCGATTGTCGGCCGCCCCGCCGGGCGCGGGGTGGCCGAGGGGGTGGTGCGTGTCGCGAAGACCATCGCGCAGGCACGCGACGTCCAGCGCGGCGAGATCCTGGTTGCTCCGGTCACCGACGTCGGATGGACGCCGTACTTCACCGTCATCGCCGCTCTCGTCACCGACATCGGCAGTTCGGTCTCCCACGGAGCTGTGGTGGCCCGCGAATACGGGCTGCCCTGCGTCGTCAACACCCTCATCGCCACCCAGGTACTCGTCACCGGCGACCGGGTGCGGGTGGACGGGGACCGCGGGGTGGTCACCCGTCTCGAGAAGGTCTGAGGGCCGGAGGTCGCAGCCTCCACCCGGTGCCGACCGCCGCCCACTCGATAGGGTGACCGAATGGCCGGAACCTCGACACGACTGCTTCCCGGCCTCGTCTACGCAGCACTGACCACCGCTGTGGTCAGTTCGCTCGGCATGCTGCTGGTGCCCAGCGTCGCCGAAGAATACGACGTCGCCGTCGGCACCGCGCAGTGGATGCTCACCATCAACCTGCTGGTCGGCGCGGTGACCACGCCCGTGATGGGACGGCTCAGCGACGGCCCGCACAAGAAACGTCTGCTGATCTGGGCGCTCGCGGTGATCCTGCTCGGATCGGTGATGGCCGCGGCCGCGCCGACGTTCGCGGTGTTCCTGGCCGGCCGCGCACTGCAGGGACTGTCGTACGGCATTGTGCCCGTCACGATCGCGCTCGCGCGCCGCTATCTCTCCGACGACCTGGTGCGGCCGGGGATCTCGGCGTTGTCGGTGACGGTGGCCACCGGGCTGGGCGTCGGCTACCCGCTGACCGGTGTGCTCGCGTCGGGGTTCGGGTTCCGCATGGCGTTCGTCGCCGCCGCGATCTTCCTCGTCACCGCGATGGTGACGGTCTGGGCGGTGGTGCCGTCCGGCCCCGACGAACGTGCTCCCCGGCAACGGTTCGACGTGCCCGGAGCGGTACTCCTCGGCGCAGGCCTGTCCGCGGTGTTGCTCGCCGTCAGTGAAGGTCCCGATTGGGGGTGGCTGAGTGTGCGGACCATCGGGGCGTTCGCCGTCGGTGTCGCGGTGCTCGTCGGCTGGGGAGTGGTGGAACTGCGCACTCCGCATCCGATGATCAACCTGCGCATCTTCCGGCACACCGACGTGATCCTCGCCAACGGCACCGCGATCGGACTCGGTGCGGCCCTCTACATCGGGTTGTCCATCGCCAGTCTCATCGCGCAGGCACCCACCGACACCGGCTACGGGATCGCGCTGCCGCTGCTGTGGGCGGGCTTTGTGATGCTGCCGCTGTCGGTGGGGAGTTTCGGCGCGAATCGGGTGGTCCGACTGCTCGCTGCGCGCGTCGGCCTACCCACCCTGCTGCGGGTGGGTACCGCGACCATGGCCGTCGCGGCGTTTCTGATGTTGTTCGCGCACGACGCGTTGTGGGAGATCCTGATCGGGATGTTCCTGTTCGGCGTCGGCCTCGGTACCGCGTACGCCGCGATGCCCGCGTTGATCGCGCGCACCGTCGTCACCGAGGAGCTCGGCAGCGCGGTCAGCTTCAACCAGGTGTTGCGCACCGTCGGTGGTGCCGGCGGTAGCGCATTGTCGGGGGCGGTGCTGGCCGCGCATCCCGGGCTGGGCACCTTCCCGGACAACAGCGGCATCGTGCTCGCGCTGGCGTTGAGCGCCATCGGATGTTTGACGGTGTTCGGCGCTTTGGTGGTGCACTTCGTGGTGCGGCGGGTGGGAATCGAGGGCACGCTGTAGGCATTGACGACACGCTGGCCCGGGTGATCCGGGAAGCGGATGCGCCGGGAACAGCTGTCGGCGCATCCGCCTGTCGGACGTGGGGTCAATCCAACCGCGGCATTGCCTCGGCGAACAGTTCGATGATGCGTGCCGGCTCGGTGATACCGGTGGCGAACACATAGGACGACGTGAACCCCAAGGCTGCCATCGCGTTTGCGGTGGTGACGATGTCGTCGACCGTGCTGCTGGGGCTGATGGGGAAGATGGTGGTCTTGTCGATCTCATCGTAGTCGCGGCCGACGTCATCGCAGTGACCGCGCAGTACGTCGAGCTTGTGGGACGCGTCGGGTCCGGCAAAGATGTTGCAGGCGTCGGCATATTGAGCAACCAGGCGCAAGGTTTTCTTCTCGCCCGAGCCCCCGATCATGAGGTAGGGTCGGGGACTGCTCAGCGACTGCGGCGAATTGAGGGTGCGGCCGAGCTGGTAGTGCTTGCCGGCGAAGGCGTCCTCCGACTCCGACCACATCTGATCGCAGATGCGAATGGTCTCCTCGAGTCGTTCGAAACGTTCTGCCGTCGGTGGGAAGGCGAAACCCAGGCCTTCGGACTCCTCGTCATTCCAGGCCGCGCCGATGCCGAGACCGACACGGCCGCCCGACAGCACGTTCAAGGTCGTGACCGCTTTGGCCAACAGAGCGGGCTCGCGGTAGGTGACTCCGGTGACCAGGGTGTGCAGCAAGGCGTGTTGGGTGTGAGCAGCGATGAAACCGAGCGCGGAATAGGCCTCGAGCATTTCGGTGTCGACTGGTCCGACGGGGCGGATCTGCCAGAAGTGGTCCATGACGCTGATTCGCCGGACGCCGATGTCTTCGGCGTCTCGGACGTGCTTGGTCAGCGCGGGGCCGAGTTCGGCCGGGCCGCCGGACCAGGTGAAGTCGGCGATGTGCAGGGCCAGTTCCATAGCGATTCTCCTTGTGCGGATTCAGTTTCGTCGGCGGGCGATCGGTGTCAACTCGTGTGTCCCGTAGCTGTTGTCCTCGGGGTTGAGTGTCACCCCGGGCGCGACAAGTTCGTCGATGCGGTCGAGGACGTCCGCGGACAGGGTGATGTCGGCGGCGGGCAGATACGACTCCAGCTGTTGCATCGTGCGCGGCCCGACGATCGCGGCGGTGACGCCCGGATGGTTGATGACAAACGCGATCGCCAAGTCGATCAACGTCATGCCGGACTGCTCGGCGAGCACGGCAAGGTCTTCTACGACATCGAGTTTGCGCTGATTCGCGGGGGTTGACATGTCGAATCGCGCACTGGGTCGAGCACTCGACGTCGGTGACGATGCGGAGTCCTTGCGCCACCGACCCGACAGCCATCCGCCCGACAGTGGGCTGTAGGTGAGCGTGCCCATCCCGTGTCGCTGCACGGCCGGCAGCACGTCCTCCTCGATGCCGCGAACCAGGATCGAGTACGGGGGCTGTTCGGTCACGAACCGCGCGAGGCGATTATCCTTCGCCGCCCATTGGGCCTCCACGATCTGAGAGCCGGAGAACGACGACGACCCGATGTAGCGCACCTTGCCGTGGCGGACCAGATCGGTGAGCGCGCCGAGTGTCTCCTCGATATCGGTGTCGGGGCTGGGACGATGCACCTGGTAGAGGTCGATGTGATCGGTGTCGAGGCGGCGCAGCGAGTCCTCGACCGCGCGCATGATCCAGCGGCGCGACCCACCGCGGTGATTCGGGTCGTCGCCCATCGGCATGAAGAACTTCGTCGCGAGGAACACGTCGTCGCGTCGGTCGCCCAGCGCTTTCCCGACGATCTCCTCGGACCGGCCGGCGGAATAGACGTCGGCCGTGTCGACGAAGTTGATTCCCGCATCGAGTGCCGCGTGGATGATGCGGATCGAATCCTGTTCGTCGTCATTTCCCCAGGGCCCGAACATCATCGCACCCAGGCATAGTGGGCTGACCTGGACTCCGGTGCGGCCGAGTGGGCGGTACTGCATGTGGGCGGTCCTTTCGTTGGTGGAACCGGGGCCCCGGGACCTCGGTGGGGGCGGTGCTGTCGCCACCAGGGGCTGCGGGACCGGCAGGTGGCCGGTCGCCGTCGATCACGGGCGTACAGCGACCTTCAAGGCCTCGCGGGAATCCATCGCGGTGTACGCCTTGGGTGTCTCGGCCAACGACATCGTCCGGTCGAATACCTTGCCCGGCGCCACGGTACCGTCGAGCACCGCGGGCAGTAGCTGTTCGATATAGGCGCGTACCGGCGCGGGACCGCCGGTGAGGGTCACGTTGGGACCGAAGAGGCTGGCGAAGCCGACGGGCGCCTCGTCGTACTGCGGAACGCCGACCCGGCTGATCACGCCGCCGGGCCGGACCGCGCCGATCGCCTGGTCATAGGCCGGCCGATGTCCGACCGCTTCCAGCACGATCTGGCTGCCCAGGCCGCCGGTGAGGTCGCGGATCTGCTCGATGCCCTCGTCGCCGCGCTCGGCGACCACATCGGTGGCGCCGAACTCCCGGCCCAGATCGGTTCGGGCCCGGTGTCGGCCCATCAGGATGATCTGTTCGGCGCCGAGTTGGCGAGCCGACAATACGGCCAGCAGGCCGACGGCGCCGTCACCGATCACGGTGACCGTGCTCCCGGCAGTGACCCCGCCGCGCACGGCCGCATGCCAGCCGGTGCCGTACACATCCGAGAGGGTGAGCAGCGACGCCAACAGTGCGTCGTCGGCGTTCGCGTCCACGGGAGCTTTCACCAGCGTGCCGTCGGCGAGGGGCACCCGAACGGCCTCGGCCTGGGCGCCGGCGGTGCCGAGCTGGGGGTCGCTCCAGAAACCGCCGCGCACGCACGAAGTCTGTAGACCGGCACGGCAGTATTCGCACGTCCCACACGAGACGGCGAACGGGGAGATGACGAAGTCGCCCACACTCAGCGTGGTCACGGCGGACCCGACGGCCTCGACCACCCCGATGAACTCATGGCCCATGGGCGAGCCGTCGGGGGTGGCCGGCATCGAGTGATACGGGTGCAGATCGCTGCCACACACGCAGGCACGGGTCACCCGGACCAGCGCATCGGACGGTTGCTCGATGATCGGGTCGGGGACATCGATGACGCGGACATCGCCGGCGGCGTACATAAAGGTGGCTTTCATGACGTCCATCAGACCGCGTCTGCGCGGGCGTGGGGAGTCACGGTTGTTCCGGGTATTGCCAGTACCTCCCTGGTACATGGCATCGTGCCTACCCTGGGGCCCATGGACAGCACCGACCTGCGCACCCAGATCCGCGAGTTCCTCAGCTCGCGGCGCGCACGGATCACCCCCGATCAGGCGGGGTTGCCGGCCTACGGTGGCAACCGCCGGGTCAAGGGGCTGCGTCGCGAGGAGGTGGCGCTGCTCGCCGGTGTGTCCGTCGATTACTACGTCCGGATGGAGCGCGGCAATCTGGCCGGCGCATCGGAGAGTGTGCTCGCCGCGCTGGCCGGCGCGCTCCAACTCGACGAAGCCGAGCAGGATCACCTGTTCGCCCTGGCGCGCCAGTCGCAGGCGGGCGCGGGTGCGCGTCGGACCCGCCCGCCGGCTACCGCCGTGCGTCCGGTTATCCAGCAGGTTCTGGACGCCATCTCGGACGCACCTGCCTGGGTGCGCAACGGGCGGCACGACATCGTTGCAATGAATCAGCTTGCGCGGGCGTTGTATTCGCCGGTTCTCGCCCATACTCGGCGGCCTGCCAACACGACCAGATTCATCTACCTGCATCCCGATGAGTCCCAGGAGTTCTTTGTCGACTACGACCAGGTCGCCCGAGATGCGGCTGCCATGCTGCGCCTCGAGGCCGGTCGAAACCCGAATGACAAGGCGTTGATCCAGCTGGTCGGGCAATTGTCCACGCGTAGTGAGCTGTTTCGTCAGCGCTGGGCATCGCAGGATGTGCGATTCCACCGCAGTGGGCGCAAACGGCTCCGGCACCCGGCCGTCGGGCAACTCGACCTCGACTTCGAGGGGATGGAATTGCCCTCCGAGCCCGGGCTGCATCTCAACATCTACACCGCGGCGGCCGGCACGCCGACCGCCGATGGTCTCAAGCTTCTCGCATCCTGGGCGGCGAGTCAGGAGGCGATCGATACCGAGGACCACACGATCGGCTGAGGTCAGGCATCTCCCTGGAGTTGTTGCGCCATTCCCATCACGTCCATGATGATGCGACTCTCGCACATCTTGCCGTCATGGAATCGATCGAATGTCCAGGCTTCGACCGTCACCGAACGGCCCGTTGCTCCGATGCCGAGGAAATCTTCGCGGTGGGTGCCGGTCCACGTCGACCAGGCGGCCACGCGGTCCCCCTCGGCCACCATCTCGTGGACCGTCCACGTCAGGTCGGGGAAAGCGCGGAACATCTGAGCCAGGAAGTCACGCAACCCGTCGCGTCCTGGACCCTGCCCGGGCGGCGGGTTCTGCTCGACGAAGTCGTCTGCGACGATGTCGCCGATCGACCCCAGATCCTGCCCGTTGATGATCTGGTTGATGAACCGCCGATCGGCGGCCTTGTTGTCTTCGGCCAGAGTGGTTGCGGTGCTGGGTGCTTCGGTTGCGGGTGACATGATCGAACTCCTGGAGGTGGGTAGGTTCTCAGAGCGGAAGTTTGTTGGCGAGTACGCCGTCGCCGTCGGCGCGGCCGGAGAGGATGCGCGCATACTCGATCGCGTCGACACTGATGGTCGCTGCACCGCTGCGGCCCTCGAAACGTCCTCCGGCGGGACCTTGGAGATCGAGGCTGAACGGCTGCTCGTGGAGTTGTGACCACTCGGCGAGAATGTCCTCCACGATCCGCCCGTCGTGGTCGGCGGTGGGCTGCAGCGCAACACCGGTCGCGCGCGAGAGGTCGACGCGATGCATCCACGTGTCGCGGGTGAAGCCGATGCCGAACAGGTAGCCCAATGGTTTCCAGCCGAGGTCGACTCCGAGGGGGGTGCCGATCGGCAACACCGGAAGTGCGCGCACCGGCGCGGGCATCCGAGTCCGGGCGCGCAATGCTGCGGCGGAGTGCTGTTCCCACAGCGCCGGCAGGTCATCGGTTCGCCACTGGGTCCGGGCTCGCAACCGTGCCTCGTTGAGCCCGTCGACCCAGTGGTCGCCACCAATCTCTGCGGTGAGCGGCCGTCCCGACCGAACCTGCCAGAGGAACTCCACCGGGTTGGCCTGTGCCTGGGCTGAGGCGATCAGGTGGACCACGACGTCGCGCACCGTCCAGCCGGTGCAGTCGGTGGGCCTCCCCCAGTCGTCGGGGTCGATGAGTTGGAGCAGATCGAGCAGGCGCGCATTCTCGGCGGCGGTGAGTCGCATCGCCTCGGTATGCTGGATTCGCTTGATTTCCGTTGCGGGCCGAACGCTTTCGGAAGTGTTCATGGTGTCGCTCTCTCTCGGGGGAAGTGGTCGACGACGAGACCGACCATCGTCTCCACATGTCGGGTCCAGCGGGTACCGCCGGGATCGTTGGCGATCTGCTGCGCGCCGATGCCGGCGATGACGGCGGTGTACGCGTCGAGTTGGGCAGGGTCCGTGGCGCCGGCCGCGACGAGCAGGCTCTGGGTACGCCGCACCAGAAGCTCGGCCCGCCGATACGAGGCCTCCGACGGCTCGAATCCGGGAATGGTGCGCTGGAACAGGAGTTGTTGGCGCGGAGGATTTTCGACGACGTAGTCGACGATCGTCTGGGACAGGCGTAGGAGTTGCTCACGTGCCGACCCGGTGGCGGGCAGAGAGTCGATCCGCGCGAGCAGGTGCTCGTAGGCTTCGGCGAACATCACGTCGAACAGGTCAAGCTTCGATGACACATAGCTGTACAGCGAGGGCTGCCGCATTCCGACGCGCCTGGCGACCTCGTGCAGGGTGACCGCGCCCAGACCGCTCTCGTTCGCTACTTCCCACGCGGCGTCCACGATCTGCTGACGTCGGGTTGCGCGCTTGTCCTGGGTGGCGGGGGGGGGCATTCGAACGCTCCTATCGCTGATAGCAATAAAGCAATCATTGATAGGTGCGTCTGGAATGTTAAGGTCTGGTTTTCGGGTGCCTCGGATGACGGCGAGTTGACGACGCAGGCACTCACTCTGGGAGGCCGAGCTCGCCGAACAGGGGTCGGCCGGCTGCGAGACGCTCGCTCAGCGCCGTCCCAGTTTGGAGAGCGGCCGCCCCGCCAGGAACCGGATCGAGCGCGTGAGAATCGGGTTGCCCTTGGCGGTTTCGGGGTCGACGAGATCGTTCTCGGCCAGGGGACTGTCTTCGTCGGCGACGGTGGAGGCGTCGAAACGCATGAGGGTTTTGCCTTTTCCGCGCAGAGCCTCGATGGTCGCAACCAGTGAACCCCGGTCGTCGAGGTCGTTGCGCGCCCGTTCGACGGGCACGTCGAGGTGTTCGGCCAGCAGCCGGTCGCGGACCTCGAGGATGGCGCGGCGATGCTGGTCGGCGAGCGGATCGTCGGCGGTGACCTCGACCGCCAGGTCGCATTCGCTGTCGAGGCCCAGGGAGCGGTTGTTGAGGTTCGACGATCCGACCCGTAGCAGCCTGTCGTCGACGATGAGCACCTTGGCGTGTACGTAGATGTCCGCGCCGGCCGCGGTCACCGGGTGATAGGCGCGAAAGCGGTCGTGTGCGTCGGCCTGCCAGAGTTGATGCAGCAGGCGTCGGCGGGCGCCGTCCATGGCTTTCTGCTCCAACCAGCCCTCCGCGTTGCGAGGCAGCACCACCACGATCTCGGGGCCGTCGGGGTCGCGCAGCCGCTCGGCCATCGCGTCGGCCAGGGTGCGTGAGGCCAGGTACTGACTCTCGATGTACAGGGTGTGTCGCGCGGCGCGGATGGCGGTCAGATACAGCTGCTCGATCTCCCGGACCTCCTCGCGGTCGGGTAGTTCCGGCAGGGTACGGGCGACGCCCACGTCGATCGACCGCATGGTCGGAGTGAGGTCGGTGGGCCATGGATCGGCGTCGATGCCGGTGACCTCGGGCAGTTCCTGGCCCGTCGCGGCCCGCCAGCGGTCCCGGGCCACCGCACCGACGATGCGTGCGGCCTGCCCGTCGACGGCCGTCGTTGCATCGTGCCACGGTCCGTACCGTTTGTGGTTCGGGGTGGTGCGACGCTCGTCGTCGTCGCGGTGTTCGGGGCTGTCCCACCGGTCAACGGTCATGTCGATACCGCCGCAGAACGCGAGTCGGTCGTCGATGACCGCGATCTTCTGGTGGTGGGCGGCATGCAGCGGGTGGTGGGTGTCGATCTCGAGATGAACGTTGGGTTTGGTGAGCAGATTGGTGATGAACACCGGCGCCATCCCGCGGCTGATCGCGGTGAGCGCCCCGACGCTCCATTTCAGGAGATACACCTCAAGACCGGGTCGATGGCCAGGCAACCAGTTCAGGAAGGCGCCGAGTTCGTTGGGGCCCTCGAGGGTGGCGCCTTCCGGCTCGAGCAGGATGCGGGTGTCGAAATCCCAGCCGATCAGCATGATGCGACTCTGCGCGCCCAGCATGGCGGCTTTGGCCAGGCGGAAGTACTCGCCGGCGTCGATGATGCAGGCGAGCCGATCGGCGTGGCCGATGTCGTGGCAGTTGTGGCCCGGCCGCAGCAGCGGATGCTCGGTGTCGGTCATGTCCAGCCTTCCCTGGGCCACCGGCGCGCGGGCTGTTGCGCGTGGTGTCACCCGATCGCCGACGGTACCCGGACGCTGCGGGTGCCCGGCAGTCGCCGCCGACGAGCAGGGTCTGCCCAGTCGCCCCTGTTTCCCGACATCACCTTGCGTCCGAAGCAAGGTGATGTCGGCGAATCGGGGTGATGTCGTCGAACCGTGGGTCATTCGACAAGGACCTGGCCTGCGATGACCGTGCATCTCACCCGCTGCGCGGCGGGCGCGGCCAGCGCGTCGGCCAATGGCCGGTCCAGCAGCACCAGGTCGGCGTCCGCGCCGACCTGGACCCGCCGGGGCGGGCCGCCGGGGTCGTCGAGCGGGGCGAGGTAGCCGTCGAGTGCGTCGGCGGCAGTGACGCGTTCACCGGCGCCGACGATCTCGCCGGTCGGTGCGCGCCGCTGCACGGCTGCAGCGATCACCACCCACGGATCAAGCGGACCGTAGGGGGCATCGCTCGACATTGCGGTGTGGACGCCACCGGCGAGCAGACTGCGACAGCGGTACAGATCCGGCAGATCCCCGGCATCCACCCGGCGCAGATAGTCGTCGCCGCGGTCGGCGACGAACCCAGGCTGGGTCACCACCCGCAGGCCCCGCGCGGCCAGATCGGCGATGGCGTCGGCGCCGATGATCGAGCCGTGCTCGATCCGATCCCCGGCGAGCACACCGACATCGTCGAAGACGGCCAGCAACAGTGCCAGCGCCACCCGGCTCACACAGTGCACCGCGACCGGCCGACGGCGCGCATGTGCGCGGCGAATGGTGTCGGCGAGGTCCTCGAGGTCGGGGAGCGCGCTGTCGGCGATGACGATCTTGTACGGCCCGACGGTGATGGTGTCATCGAAGCTCGGCGTGTCGTCGATGCCGACACCGAGAAGCTGAAGTCGTTGCGGCACAGCGCCGATGCGATGGGCCGTCACGAGTGCGTCCAGCGTGGCCGAGCTGAGATCGGGAGTCGCATCGGTGACACCGGTGATGCCGGATCGCGTGAGTTGCTGCCCGACCGCGCGCAAGTCGGGGGGTGGGGAGTGGGGGAGATGTGCCCGCAACCAGTCGTCGGCGCGCCACAGGCGTCCGGTCGGAATACCGTTGGCGTCACGTTCGATTCCCGGATGGGTGCCGCGATCGAGCCCCACGAGTTCGGACGCTGGGCTGTTGAGAATCCACAGTGCGCCACTGCGGTGCTGAATGCGAACCGGACGGTCGGGTACGAGGAGATCGACGGAGGCTCTGTCGAGCAACCCGCCCACGGTCTCGGTGTAGCCGACACCCCGAATCCAGTCGCCCTGCGCAGCAACCAAGGCCGATTCCAGCGCGTCGAGATCGGTGACGTCCGGCGGGCCGCACCGAACCGAGTCGGCGGCCGCCGCCATCGCATGCAGATGCAGATGGTGATCGTGCAGACCCGGCAGGAGTGCACCACCGCGGCCGTCGATGATGGTGGCGCCCGCGGCGGTCCCGGGCGCGGTGATGTCGGCGACGATGCCACCGCGCATCACCACATCGCGTCGACCCTCCGGCAATTCGACGTCGCGGAACACCGTGTCACTCATCGTCGTATCCCGAGATCGTGCAGCACCGCATCGGTGTCCGCGCCCGTGGGCGGCGCTTGGCCGACGGGCTCGCGGCGGCGCGGCCTGGCGATCGGCACCGGACCGTCGGCGGTGTCGACGAACCAGGTTCCGCTCGCGCCGGATACACCTGCGTCGTGGTGGCCGGTGAGCGTCGCCGCGACCACCCCACTCATCGAGATGTCGTGCAGCGCATCATCGTCACCTGAACTCATCGCCAGTGCTGCGGCGGTCAGCCCGGTCAACGGGTCGGCGATGGCGTCGCCGACGAAGACCGGTCCGCGCTCGTCGTGGGCGATGAGCCCGGCCGAGGCCGCCACGTCGTCGCCGAACCCGATCCGATTCGACGCCCGACCGCACGCGGTGATCGACAGCCATGTCGTGCCGGAACGAACGAATTCCTCTGCGTCCAGACCGAATCCGCGCAGCGCGCGTGGTCGTGACGCCTCGATGACGATGTCGGCCGCCGACGCCAGGCGATACAACGCGGCGCGGTCGTCGTCGACGTCGGGATCGAGCACCACCGACCGGTGCCCCCCGTGCAGCAGCCGATAGAAGTCGGCGTTGCCGCGGCGGGCGCCGTCGGGCCGCGTCGGCGTGTCCACTTTGATCACCGAAGCGCCGGCGAGTCCAAGGAGGTGCGCACACAGCGGCCCGGCCCACAGCGCACTGAAGTCGACGACGAGCAGGCCGGCGACTGATCGGGGTCGACGGCCGGTGACATCGACGACCGGGGCGTCGCGGACGCCGACGCTGCCCGCCGCCACCCCCAACAGTTCGGCCCGTTCGTCGAGTTCGGTACCCGGATGGTCGCGTAGCCACTGGCCGACGGCCCGCCACGGGTCGTTGCCGAGGTCGTCCGATCCGATCAGCGCTCCGTACAGCGCGGGGTCGTCGGGACGGGCGATCGACACCGCCGCCCATCCGTCGGCGGTGGGTAGCAGTCGGCAGGCGCCGCCCGCCGACGACGCGCCCGACCGTCGGTGCCCGGTGAATGCGGCCCGCTCGGCCAACAGCTGCGCCCCGTCGAGCCGGACGGCACCCGCCGTGGCGGTGGCGATCAGATCGGTGAGCTCGCTCGCCCGCGTCGCCGCGACCCCCGGCGGAATCACCGGCGGGCCGTCGGGGTGGCCGGTCAGCCACGCCACACCGCTGCGCGCCCAATCGCGAACCGGATCTCGAGGCGTGGCGGTCGACACCGGGGCGATGCTACCTCCCGGTGCGATCACGTCGGCCCCATCAGGACAGGATGGAGAGATGACACCGCAGGTAACGACCATGACTGTGGACGAACTCGCCGATGGGGCCGACGCAGTGGGCGCGCTGAACGCACAGGGAGAGACCGTGCGGCCGGTTGTCGTCATCGATCTCGACGACGCCGATCAGTCGACTGTTGCACGTGCCGCCGACGTGGCCAGCCGGGCCGACCGCATTCTCGTCGGCCGCGCCTCAGGTGCACCGGATACCGCGCTCGAACCGTTGACGGCGGCCCTGGACCTCACCTACGGCGACGCCTCGGGTGGCCGCGAGATCATCACCGTCGACGACGTCGAGGAGGCGATCACCGCATTCGTCGCGGCCGCCGAGGCCACCCCGCAGGCGGCATCGGTGGCGGCGCAGGTGGTCCGGGCCTCGGAATCGATGTCGATACCCGCCGCGCTCGACGTGGAGTCGCTGGGCTATTCGGCCCTGCAGGGTGGCGTCGAGTTCGGTCGCTGGCTCGAGGAACGTCGCGCGCTCGGACGGCCGTTGCCGCCGCCACCGGCCGGCGACCCGGTGCTGGTGGACCGCCGCGCCGACGACCTGCACATCACGCTCAACCGGCCGGAGCGGCGCAACGCCTACGGGGTGGCGTTGCGCGATGCGTTTGTCGACGCGTTGCGGATGCCGTTGCTGGACAACACCATCGATCGCGTCGTCGTGGACGGCGCCGGCCCGTGTTTCTGTGCGGGCGGCGACCTCGACGAGTTCGGTCACACGCCCGACGCCACCACCGCACATTTCGTGCGCACCCGCGGCGGCGCGGGACGATTGGTCGCCCGGCTAGCCGACCGCATCGAAGTACGGCTGCACGGCCAATGCGTCGGCGCCGGTATCGAAATCCCGGCGTTCGCCCATCGCATCGTCGCCGCGCCGGACACGATGATCCGGCTGCCAGAGGTGTCGATGGGACTTCTCCCCGGCGCCGGCGGCACCGTCAGCGTCCCACGGCGGATCGGCCGATGGCGCGCGTTGCATCTGTTCGTCACCGGATCGCCGATATCGGCCGATGCGGCGCGGGAGTGGGGTCTGGTCGACGAGCTCCGCTGAGTCCGGCCACCAGACCCGGGACCTCAGGCCGGCATCGCGTGCCCCGGCCCGGCCTCGATCCGGCCGGCCGCCACCACGTCTATCGCGTCCCGCACCGCCGGATCCAGCGTGGTGTCGGTACTCAGCGCTTCGCGCAACCGCGTGAAATAGGCGACCTCGGTGAGCCCGAATCGCACCAAAATGTCGTCGGGGTCGCCGCCACCGTAGCGGTACCAGCTCTCGGCGTAGGCGACCAGTTCTGTCGCATCGTTCATGCCACCATGGTGGCGCACCTTTGTGAACTGCAGATTGCGAGTCGTTCCAGTGGATGACGAGACCTCGACTGCCTATCACCGTTCGCCGGCCGATGATGCCGGGCCGACGCGGGTCGTCTCCGACCACGCAGGTCGCCTCGGATCGCGCGGGTCGTCGACAACCCGCGGCGTCCCGCCGGAACCGCGCCGTCCCAGACGGCCCGCGCAACTCGTTGTGGCAGCCGGGACCAAATCGGGGGTGAGGTTTGTTGTGCAGGGTGACGCCGCAGCCAGCGGCGCGAAGGAGGAAACGTGAGCAACGAGTACCGCAAGACCGACGAGGCCGTTCGCGGTCTCACCGACGCGCAATACCGCGTCACCCAGCGCGACGGCACCGAGCCGGCCTTCCACAACGAGTACTGGGACAACCACGAGCCCGGCATCTACGTCGACGTCGTGTCGGGGCAGCCGCTGTTCTCGTCGACCGACAAGTACGACTCGGGTACGGGATGGCCCAGTTTCACCAAGCCGATCGACGAGGACGCGGTGACCACGAAGTCGGATCGCACGTTGTGGATGCGACGCACCGAGGTTCGTTCCGCGGGCGCCGACAGCCACCTCGGGCACGTCTTCGGCGATGGCCCACGCGAGGCCGGCGGGCAACGTTACTGCATGAACTCGGCGGCGCTGCGCTTCGTTGCGGTCGCCGACCTGGAAGCCGAAGGTTACGGCGACTACCGGAAGCTGTTCGACAGCACCGACGATCAGACCGACACCACCACCACGGAAAGGGACGCCTCATGACCACCGACACCGGCCAGATCACCCGCCGCCCCGGCACCGAGACCGCCGTGCTTGCCGGCGGATGCTTTTGGGGGATGGAGGACCTCATCCGCCGACAGCCCGGCGTGCTCGACACCCGGGTCGGGTACACGGGCGGGTCCAATGATCACGCCACCTACCGCAATCATCCTGGTCACGCGGAGGCGGTCGAGATCGTCTTCGATCCGACGCAGACGTCGTTCCGCGACATCTTGGCGTTCTTCTTCCAGATCCATGACCCGAGCACCAAGGATCGGCAAGGCAACGACGTGGGTTCGAGCTACCGGTCGGCGATCTTCCCACTGACCGCGGAGCAGGAGACGGTCGCGCGCGACACGATCGCCGACGTCGACGCATCGGGGCTGTGGCCGGGCGCGGCGGTCACCACCATCGAGCCCGCCGGTCCGTTCTGGGAGGCCGAGCCGGAGCATCAGGACTACCTCCTGCGCTATCCGAACGGCTACACCTGCCACTTCCCGCGCGCCGGGTGGGTGTTGCCCAAGCGTGCGGACGCCGGCACCACCTAGTTTCAGCAACACCAGCGACACGGCGCCCACCGCTGAGCCCGCGGTGGGCGTACTCGATTTGCGGTGAGCCGATGATCCACGCTGCGAGAATGGGCACATGATCCGGATCGCCACCGTCGGTACCAGCACCATCACCCGGAACTTCCTGGACGCGGCCGCATCGGTCGACGAGGTGGCGGTCACCACGGTCTACTCCCGCGACCCGCGACGTGCCGCCGAGTTCGCCGCCGACACCGGGGTGACCCATTCGACCGACGACCTCGACGGTCTACTCGCCGACGCGGAGATCGACGCGGTTTATCTCGCCTCGCCGAACGGTGCGCACGCCGAGCAGGCGAGACGGGTCGTCGACGCCGGTAAGCACGTGCTGGTGGAAAAGCCGGCCGTGCCCACGGTGGCGGAATTCGACACGCTGCTGGAGGTGGCCGCAGCCCGAAAGGTGGTGGTGCTGGAGGCGATGCGCAACGTACACGACCCCGCGCTTCGCCACGTCGCCGCTCTGATCGCAACGGTGGGTCCCGTGCGGCGGGCGTCGTTGTCGTACTGTCAGCGCTCGGCCCGCTACGACAAGGTGCTCGCCGGTGAACACGTCAACATCTTCGACCCGGCGCTCGCGGGCGGGGCATTGCTGGACTTGGGCGTGTACACGATCGCCGCCATGGTCGAGTTCTTCGGCGAACCGAATCGGGTGACGGGGTCATCGGTGCCGATCGCCAGTGGCGTCGACGGTGCGGGCGCCGTGCTGGCCGCCTACGACGACTTCGTCGTCGACCTGTCGTATTCGAAGATCACCGCGTCGGATCGGCCCGACGAGATTCAGGGCGAGCACGGCACACTGACCTTCGATCACGTGGCCCAACCGACCGTCGCGCAGATCCGGATGCACGACGGCACCGTCACCGACCACACCTTCGGCGGGCCGTCGAACAACATGGTCCACGAGATCCGTCGCTTCGCCGACCTGGTGGGCGGCGATGCCGATCCGGCGAGCGATCAGCGGCGCACGCGGGCGACGCTGCGGGTCGTGGAGGAAATTCAGCGTCACCAGATCTGACGGTCTGTGCTTGACCCTGCTCGCCTCATCGGCCGACGGCGAGGTTTCGGTGGCCGTCGGGGTGTCGACGACAGTGCCGCCACCGACGCTGAGCCGGTGGCGGCACTGCGGCCCTTGGTGGGCCAGGAGTTGGTGGACAGTGTCGATCAGGACACGCCCACCACATCCTTGGCGATGTCGGCGAGCCGGTCTTCTGCGGCCGACACGACGCGCTGTCGTTGCTTGTGTGCCTCCTCGTAGGCGAGGACGACTCGGATATCAGACGGCTCGGTCAATTCCTTGACCGCCGAGACCGCTTGGCCGACATTGAGGTCGGAATAGTCATTGATGGGCAGCTCGGTTGATTCGACGATGCCGGTGGCCTCCCGTACCTGGTGGATACCGTCGGCGACGTCGGACGCACCGTTGGCGCGTGCGCTGCCCTCGACGGCTTCGAGCGCTGCATCGCGACCGGCGGCCACACTACGAGCGGTCGCCTCACCGATGTTCATCAAGGTGTGACCGGCGTGGTCGGCGGTGTCGGCGACTGCGCTGACGCGCTGCCCCAACCGGTCGCGTACTTCAGCGGCAACAGATGGGGATTTGCGAAGCGCAGCGGCTACTCGATCGATACCGTGCGCGGTCAGCGAGGCCGGCAGTGTGATGGCGCGGGTGGCCAGGCCGCTTGCCCACTGGGTAGGCGTACGACGCAGCGCCGCCGGGCCACCGAGCGCTTCTTCCGCGAGGACCGTGGTGATCCACTCAACTGTCTCGGTGTGTGCCTGGACCAATCGATCGGCCATGGTGGCGAGCTCGGAGTCCTGGTTCCCGGTGGCCAGCGCCTTGAGATACTTGGCGCGACCCACCAGCTGCTGTTCCAGGGCCAGGTCACTCAGCAGCGCCTCGTCGAGGGGCTGCGCTTGATCAACGACACTCTTCACCAGCGCGTTGGCCCGACCGATCGCAGGGCGAATCATGTCGGCGAAGCCGCCACGCTCACGAAGAGCGGTCTCGATTCCGTGCGCGCGGGAACGACCCTTACGGGCGTTTCCTGCGAGTTCGTCGCGGACGGCGTCGGTTCGTGCCTGCGCCTGGCGTATCTCGGCGATCTGGATCTCGGCGTTGGTCAGCGTCAGAATCGTCCGCAACTGCTGCGCAATCGCGGCGCTGGTCGGTCGGGTCTGCGTGGAAACCATGATGTGGAATCGCTCCCTTCGTCATGTGTTGGGTGCGTACATCTCCAGCGTGGCCAGGCCGCGGTGTTCCGAAACCTTCAGTGGGCAAAATGCGGGCCGATCCTGGCGTCCGAACCGCGGCCGACCTGCGGAACCGGCCGTGGGATTACCTATGTCACATCGGTCGCCGACACCCGAGCCGCCGACAGCGAGAGCCGCCATCCGATCAGATGGCGGCTCTCGAGTGGTGGACGGCCCCGGACAGTGCGCCTCTCGGCACGTGGCCGCTCGCAGCGGCGAAAAGGGGTGGGGCCCGGGGGCAGAGATTCCGGGGCCGTCGCAGTCATCAACGGCGGTTCGTCGGAATCTATTCCGCCAGGGTGCCCGATCAGTGCATCACGAGTTCCTTGAGCTCCTCCGGAGTGGTCCGGCCAAGCGCAGCGGTCGGCACATCCTTGGTCTCGCGAGCGGTGAGGGCGGCACCGGCCGCGATCAGGCACACCACCGCGGTGAAGATGCTGATGACCACCCAGCCGCCTTCCCGGACACCGCCGAGCGCGGTCACGATCGACGGCGCGAAACCGGCCATCAGGAAGCCGAGCTGGGTGCCGATCGCCATGCCGGAGAACCGAACCGGGGTTGAGAACATCTCGCCGTAGAACGACGGCCACACCGCGTTGGCGGCCGCGTATCCGAAGGAGAAGGTGGCCACCGCGAGTGCGAAGGTGATCAGGTGATAGTCCTGGCTCATCGACAACATGTAGAAGGGCATCAGGACCGCCGACGACGCCGCACCGTAGATGAACACCGGCTTGCGACCGATGTGGTCAGCGAGTTTGCCGAACACCGGCTGGGTGAGCAGGGCGACGACGTTGGCCACCACGACAAGCCACAGGGTGATGTCGGAGTCGAGGCCCACCTCGTCGCCGTAGGCCAAAGCCAGGTTCGCGAACACCGTCGACACGGCCGCGATGAACGCGCACAGGATGACCCGAACCACGGCGCGCCACTCGTAACGCATCAGCGGGATCAGCGGCATCTTGGCGATGGTGCCCGCTTCCTTGGCCTCGGTGAACTGCGGCGTCTCATGCAGCTGACGGCGGATGAAGTAGGCGACCACCACCACGACTGCCGACAGCCAGAACGGTACCCGCCAGCCCCAGCTGTATTTGGCGTCGTCGGGTAGGGCCATGAACGGGATCATGATCAGCGAGGCGAGGATCAGGCCGCCCTGGGTGCCGGTGAGGGTCCACGAGGTGAAGAACGCCCGCTGGTTGTCGGGGGAGTGCTCCAAGGTCAACGAGCTGGCCCCGGCCTGCTCTCCGGCAGCCGAAAGGCCTTGCATCAGACGGCAGATCACCAGCAGGCCGGGGGCGAGCCAACCGATGGTGTCGAAGGTCGGCAAGCAGCCGATGATGAAGGTCGACACGCCCATCATCACCAACGTGAACATCAGGACACGTTGTCGGCCGATACGGTCGCCGAAATGCCCGAGGATCACCGCACCGACCGGTCGCGCGATGTAGGCGAAGCCGAATGTCGCGAACGACATCACCAACGACGCCTGGCTGTCCGACGGGAAGAACACGTGCGGGAAGATCAGCGCCGCGGCCGTCCCGAAAAGGAAGAAGTCGTAGTACTCCACGGCGCTGCCCATGAAGCTGGCCAGCGCGGCACGTTTCGGTGTTCGCTGCGGCGCGGCCTGCGGTTGAGACGTTGCGGTCATCGGGACTCCTTGATCTGATTCTGCTCGGCGCGGAGGGTCATCGGGGCTGGTTCGTGGCCAGCCGGCGGAAATGTTGGGACATGCGATCGGCGTCGGGGGTGAGTCCGGTGATCAGCGCGAAGGCGTCGACGGCCTGGTGCACGGCCATGTGACCGCCGTCGAGGGTGCGGCATCCGGCTGCGCGGGCCGCCGCCAGCAGCGCGGTGTCGAGTGGGCGGTAGACGATGTCGGCCACCCACAGGTCGGGATGCAGCAGCGCCGGGTCGAAGGCAACGCCCGGATGTGCGGCCATCCCGGTCGGGGTCGCGTGCACCACCCCGTCGCTGTGCGGCAGCAGGATCGAGAGTTTGTCGAACGACGACGCGTCGACCTGCGCCAACGGGTGACGGCCGACGAGTTCACGCGCCACCGTCGAGGCGCGGTCCACGTCGAGATCCACCACGGTGAGGTGAGTGCACCCCAGCCGGAGCAGGGCGTCGGCGACGGCGGTTCCGGCGCCGCCCGCGCCCACCAGCACGACATGGTCGAGACGCGCGTCGGGGAGGCCCTCGGTGAAACCGTGGGCGAAGCCGGTGGTGTCGGTGTTGTGGCCGACGGCGCCCGCCTCGGTGAACAGCACGGTGTTGACCGCGCCGAGGTCGGCCGCGACGGGATCGATCGCATCGAGGTGCTCGATGACGAGTTGCTTGCAGGGGTGGGTGACATTGACCGCGTCGAAGCCCAGCATCCGCGCCCACGTGAGTACCTCGCCCACCCGCTCCGGGGCCAGCGACAGGCTGGTTAGGTCGATCGGTCGGTACACGTAGTCGAGGCCGTGGGCGCGACCCTCGGCCATGTGCATGGCGGGGGTCAGCGATGGTCCGACGCCGGTGCCGATCAGGCCGACGAGGTGGCTGGACGTGGGGTTGCTCATGCGGGCTCTCCGTAATGTACGAACTAGTACGTTCGCAAAGTAGAGCATTGTGTTCCGGGTCGCGTCAAGGGTGAAGGTGTGATCGCGCTCTCCACAGGGCGCCCGGTGATATCGGGGCGGTGGGCCGTGAAGCCCGGTGATCTGGGGTTACGGCTGGCTGGTCAGCCAGCCCACCACCACGTCACCGATCATCCGGCGCAGATGGGCGCGTTGAGAGGTCTCCGTGAGGTCGACGTCGAACAGGAAGCCGAAGGTGTACTGATTGGCTACCTGGAACACGCAGTACGAACTGATCACCAGGTGGACGTCCAGGGCGCTGGCGTCGTCGCGGAAGACGCCGCTCGCGCGTCCGTCGTGCAGGATCTCGTCGAGCAGCGACGTGGCCGGTGCGGAGAGCTGGGGTAGATCGGCGAGCTGCCGGATGAACTCGCCGCGATGAATGTTCTCGATCGACACGAGGCGGATGAAATCGTCGTTGGCGATGTGATGGTCGAAGGTGACCTCGGCCAGCCGGCGGATGGCCTCGACTGGATTGCGGTGGTTGACCTGCAGTTTCTGCTCGGCCTCGCGGATGCCGCGGTATGCCCGCTCGAGGACGGCGAGGTAGAGCTGCTCCTTGCCGCCGAAGTAGTAATAGATCATCCGCTTGGTGGTGCGGGTGCGTTCGGCGATCTCGTCGACGCGGGCGCCGGAGTAGCCGGACTCGGCGAACACCTCGGTGGCCACCGTCAACAGTTCCGCGCGGGTGCGTTCGGCATCGCGCTGCAGTTCGGCTTTTGGCTTGGCGGCCACGTCGGCCGACTCTACTGGGTGAGCCTCCGGGGCGCGGCAACCCTTGCGGCGTTAATTAACCGATTGGTACATTGCAGTGATGAAGACCTCCATCGCCACCGTCTCGTTGTCGGGCTCACTCGTGGAGAAACTGCACGCCTGCGCGGCTGCCGGATTCGACGGAGTGGAGGTCTTCGAACCCGATCTGATCGCCTGCGAACACTCTCCGGAGGAGATCCGCGCGCTCGCCGCCCGCCTCGGTCTCACCCTGGATCTCTACCAACCGCTACGCGACTTGGAGGGCGTCGCCGACGATGTGTTCGCCGATAATCTGCGCCGCGCGGCCGCCACCTTCGCCACCGCAGGTCGGCTCGGCATCGACACCGTCCTGGTGTGCAGCAACGTCGCCACCGCGACAATCGATGACGACGCGGTCAGCGCCGCGCAACTGCGGCAGATCGGTGACGTGGCCGCCGATCACGGCGTCCGGATCGCCTTCGAGGCGCTCGCGTGGGGTCGTTTCGTCGACGACTACCGTCGCGCCTGGCGCATCGTCGAACTCGCCGACCACCCTGCAGTGGGGGTGTGCCTGGACAGCTTCCACGTGCTCTCGCGTGGGCACGATCCGGCGGACATCGAGCAGATTCCCGGCGCCAAGATCTTCTACCTGCAACTCGCCGATGCCCCCGCCCTTCAGATGGATGTCTTGTCGTGGAGTCGTCATCACCGGCTGTTCCCGGGTGAGGGGGCATTCGACCTGGCCGGTTTCGTGCGCCATGTCCTCGCGGCCGGCTACGTGGGCCCGCTGTCGCTGGAGGTGTTCAACGACACCTTTCGGCAGACCGACCCGGGCCGCACCGCCGTGCACGCGCTGCGATCGCTGCTGTGGCTGCAGGACGCGCTGCACCTCGCGCCGGTTGCGGATGCCAAACCGCCCAACGGGTTCGATTTCGTGGAGATCAAAGCCGAAGACACCAGTGAGGTGGAGGTGTTGCTGGGGCAGCTCGGATTCATCCCCGGTGGCCGGCATCGCAGCAAGCCCGTGACGCTGTGGCAGGCCGGCTCGGCGCGAGTGGTGCTCAACGAGCAGCAGGCTCGCGACGAGGTGCCACACGTTGCCGCCATCGGCCTGCAGGTCCCCGACGCCGACGCGACGTCGCGCCGGGCGGCCGACCTGATGGCGCCGGCCGCATACCGCCGCACCTATGCCTCCGAGCAGCCGTTCGGCTCGGCCGTCGCGCCCGACGGCACCGAACTCTTCTGGGTTACCCAGCCGCCCACCGGGACAGCCGACTGGGTGAGCGAGTTCCGCGACGGAGTACCCGCCGCCGGCGGCCCGGTCCACGCCGTCGACCATGTGAACCTGACGCAACCGTGGCAGACCACTGAGGACGCGGTGCTGTTCTTCACCAGCGTGTTCGGGCTGAGCGCCGACGACCCGACCGAGGTGCCCGGCCCCACCGGGTTGGTCCGCAGCCAGGTCTTGCGCACCGCCGACGGAGCGGTACGTATCCCGCTCAACGTCGCACCGCTCGCGGTCGCAGACGGGTCGTTGGCCCAACACATCGCATTCGCCTGCGACGACATCGTCGCGCTGGCGCGCACCGCACGCGATGCCGGACTGGAATTCCTGAGCGTGCCCGACAACTACTACGACTACGTCGCCGGACGCTTCGGGGTCGACGACGACACCGTCGCCGCGCTACGGGAACTCGACCTGCTCTACGACCGCAGTCCCGGCTCGCAGGGGCACTTCATCCACTTCTACACCCGCACGGTGGGTTCGGTCTTCTTCGAATTCGTGCAGCGGTTCGACCACTACGACGGGTACGGGGTGGACAACGCGCCGGTCCGACTCGCGGCGCAACGCAGCCGGACCCGCAGCTGACCCGCGTCGGCGTCACCGGTCAGTCCTCACCGGTCAGCCCTGACCGCTATTGTCGTCCCATGTCGGAGAACCGTCGCAGACACTGCGTGGTCGTGGGTGGGGGACTGGCCGGGCTCGCCTCGGCGGTGTGGCTGGCCGAGGCGGGACAGCAGGTGACACTGCTGGAACGACGCGGCTCGCTCGGTGGGCGCACGATCGCGATGCCCGTGGCGACCGTCGACGACGTCCCCGACAACGGACAGCACGTGTTCGCCAGCGGCTACGAACACCTGATGCGCTATCTCGACAGCGTCGGTACCCGCGAGCACGTCGCCTTCCCTGGACACATGACCGTCCGCATGCCCGGCGGCGCCACTCGACGCTCGGCGTTCGGCGGGCTCGACGGACTCCGAACCGCGGTGGGGGACCTGCCCGGCGTTACCGGCCTCGATCGGCTGCGCACCGCGCGCGCCCAGGCGACACTGATCCGGCAGGCACTGCGGCAACCGGACTGGCTCGACGACATCACCGCCGACGAGTGGTTCCGACGCATCGGTATGCCGCAGTCGGCACGTGACGCGTTGTGGGACGGCATCGTGATCGGCCTGACCGGTGACAAACCCACCATCTCCTCGGCCAAGGTGCCCGCGGATCTGCTGGTGACCGGCATCCGGCGGGCACGCGCGACACGGACCCCCATCTCGATCGGCTATCCCACCGTCGACCTGGACACCCTGTTCATCGACGGGGCGCAGAAAGTGTTCGCCGACAACGGGGTCGACGTGCGGCACCGCGCCGTGGTGGCGTCGATCGACGTGTCCGACGGGGCCGTCAGCGGCGTCACCCTGACCGACGGACAGAAGGTCGCCGCCGACGCGGTGATCTGTGCGGTGCCGGTGTGGGGTGTGAAAGGCCTGCTCGATCAGGTGCCCGGCCACGAGGAGATCTACGCGGCGGTCGACGCGCTGTCCCCGGTGCCGATCGTCAGTGTGAACCTCTACCTGGATCGCTCGATCGGGATGAGTGATTGGGGCGAGATCCTCTACGGCGGTGAGGGTGTGCTGGAACAGGTCTGGGACCGCCAGCGTATGCACGGGCGTTCGGCGGAGCGCCATCACCTCTACTCGACCACGGTGTCGGCCGCCTACGACCTGACGTCGAAATCCAACGCCGAGATCACCGACATCCAGATGGCCATGTTGCGCAAGTACTTCCCGGACGCGGCCGATGCCGAGGTGATCCATAGTCACGTGGTGCGGATGCCGAAATCGACCTTCGCGCAACGGCCCGGCACCGCCGGCATCCGCCCCGATCAGCGCACCGCGGTCACCGGCCTGGCGCTGGCCGGTGACTGGACCCGCACCGACTGGACCACCACCATGGAAGGTGCCTGCCAAAGCGCCGCGCGCGCCGTCGAGGTGGTACTGGAGTCCGTTCAGCGTGGCCTCAGGGCTTAGGGTCCCGCGCCTTTTCTGTCCGAAAGTCCTCCCGCTCCAACAGCCACGCCACCGCGAGGCCCGCGAGCAGACCCCAGAATGCCGAACCGATGTTCAGCACGGTCAGGTCCGAGATCGACACCAGAAAGGTGACCAGCGCGCCCATGCTGAACCGCGAGCCGAACGCCGAGCGGAAGGCGCCCAGCAGCGCACCCAACAGCGCAAGCCCGCCGACAGTGGCGATGAAGGCCGACGGCATCGCCAGCATCAGTGCCACGAAGACCGGGGCCGCCAGACCGACAGCCACGGCGAGGACGCCGAAGGTGAGCGCCGCGGTGTATTGACGCCGCCGTTCGCCACCGGCAACCAACAGCGCGTTGGTCGGCCCGGCGAGGCAGGTCGAGATCGACCCGACGGCGGCCGCGAGCATCGACCACGCGCCGCACAGCATCGTCACCACATTGACCGGGGTGCGATGCCCGGCGGCATTGAGCACCGCGGTGCCCTGGCTGTTCTGCACCACGATCACCGTGATCGCCAAGGGAACAACCAGCTCGAGCAGCGCGCGAAGACTGAACTCGGGAGTCTGCAGCACCGGGGTGGCGATCCACGAGGTCGGGCGTTCGGTGAAGTCGAAACGCCCGCTGACCGCGACTGCAACCACTCCGGCCAGGCAGGCCCCGATAATGGGTGGCATCCATCGCGTCAGGCTGCCGTGACACTGCAATGCGAAGAACACCAGGACGATCGGCACCGCCACCACCGGATCGGCACCGATCGACGTGACCACACCGACCCCGAACTGCAGGAACACTCCTGCGACCATCGCCATCACGATCGGTTCGGGCAACGCCGACATGAGCCGACGCACCCGCCCGGTCATCCCGACCGCGAGGATCAGCGCACCGGTGACCAGGAAGGCGCCCAGCACCTCCGCCCAGGACAGGTGACCCAACGCCGATCCGACGAGCACGGTGCCGGGGATCGTCCATGCGAAGGCCAACGGCATGCGATAAATCCAGCTCGCGGCGACCGTCAGGATGCCGTTGAGCACGAATACGCCGAAGATCCACGACGACAACTGGGCCGCAGACAGCTGACCTGCTGATCCGGCCGCGAGGATCACCGCCACCGGACCCGAGGCCGAGAAGATCAGCCCGACGATCCCGTTGCTGAGGTAGGTGCCGCCGATGTCGCGCAGCGCCGTCCGCGGTCCCACCCGCGGTCGGGCGATCGGTTCCACGAACGGCTCGGAGCCCACATCTCCGCCGGGCACCGCGCGCTCGCCCGCAATGGCGTCGGGAGCAGGCATGACGGTTCCTTCTGGTATCGCATCAGAGATGGGTTCGCGGTCGATCGTCATGCTAGGTGGCTGCGGCGCCCGGTTTAAGGACAGAGATTCGAGTGGTTGATCGACGATCCTTATCATTGCCGCGCAGGCGACTCGGCGCGCACCCGACGCGGTGGCGCCCCCGCCGGGTGCACGTGTCCGTTTCGGGGAGACCGTGGCCGTTATCGGACTACGCTGGATTGTGCACTGACAACGCGCCCGACGCGCGATCGAGGGCACAAACGATGGCCGAATACGATCCGCAGACCACTCAGCGCGATGTCGTACCCGACATCGCCGGACAACTCGTGGGCGCGGGATTCGTCGAACCGATCCTGATCGGCCACGGCGGATTCGGCGCGGTCTACCGCTGTGAGCAGGCGGAACTGGACCGGACGGTGGCCGTCAAGGTGCTCACCGATCATCTCGACGAGGAGAACCTCGAACGCTTCGTACGGGAACAGCGCGCGATGGGTCGGCTGTCGGGGCACCCGAACATCGTCAACATCCTCGAGGTCGGCAGCACGCCGGGCGGGCATCCCTACATCGTGATGCAGTTCCACCCGCATGATTCGCTGGACTCCCGCATCCGGAAACACGGGCCGCTGGCCTGGCAGGATGTGCTGCGGTTGGGAATCAAGGTGTCGGGCGCCCTGGAAACCGCCCACCGGTCGGGAACCCTGCACCGCGACGTCAAACCGGGCAACATCCTGCTCACCGAATACGGCGAACCGCAGCTCACCGACTTCGGGATCGCACGTATCGCCGGCGGCTTCGAAACCGACGCCGACATGGTGACCGGTTCGCCGGCGTTCACCGCACCCGAACTGTTGTCCGGGGCGGCGCCGTCGGTCGCGACCGACGTATACGGCCTGGGAGCGACCCTGTTCTGTGCACTCACCGGCCATGCCGCCTTCGAACGTCGCAGCGGCGAGCAGGTGGTCGCGCAGTTCCTGCGGATGTCGGCCGAACCGCTCCCGGATCTTCGTGCGGCGGGTATTCCGGCGCCGTTGTCGCGTGCGGTGGAGTGGGCCATGGCGCGCGACCCGGACGATCGGCCGGGAACGGTCGTCGAATACGGCGAGGGCCTGCGTGACGTGCAACGGCAGCTGGGACTGTCCGTCGACGAGATGGCGCTGCCGATCGAGTCCGCCTCCGACCCGATCGGTGCCGGCCCCGACCGGCGGGTGCGGGCCGGGATCACCACGGCCCCGCCGACTCCGTCGACCAAGTTCCGGCCGCCAGTGCGGCCACGCGCGCAGGTGCCGCGGGATCGGCTGATGGAGATCCTCCGGGCGGGCGAACGTCGCCGGCTCATCGTCATCCATGCGCCCGCCGGCTACGGGAAGACCACTGTGGCCACCCAGTGGGGCGAAGAACTCGTACGCGACGGCGTGGCGGTGGCGTGGTTGACCGTCGACGACGACGACAACGACCTCGCGCGGTTCCTCGCCAACATCGTCGAGGCGTTGCGGCGTGCGGCGCCGGTGGTGGTCGGGGACCTCGCCGAGGTCATCGAGGAGCACGGCGCGAAAGCCGAACAGTACGTGCTGACGTCGCTGATCAATGAGATCCACGCCCGGCATGAGCAGTTGGCGATCGTCGTCGACGACTGGCACCGGGTGAGCGATCCGGCGTCGATCGCCGCGATGGACTTCCTGTTGGAACGCGGATGCCACCATCTACAGGTCGTGATCACCAGCCGATCGCGGGCGGGGCTGCCCATCAGCCGGATGCAGGTGCTCGACGAACTCGTCGAGATCGATATCGCTGGTCTGTGTTTCGATGCGGCCGAAGCCCATTCGTTCCTCGTCGACGTCGCCGGACTGCCGTTGCAGGGTGCGGAGGTCACGGAGTTGCGCAACTCCACCGACGGATGGGTGGCGGCGTTGCAGCTGGCCTGTCTGTCGTTGCGGGGAGCCGACACCCCGGCCGAACTCATCAGCCACATCTCGGGCCGACATCATGCCATCGGCGACTTCCTGGCAGAGAACGTACTGTCCACCCTGGAACCCGAGGTACTCGAGTTCCTGCTGACCGTCTCACCTCCCGAGCGTCTCTGCGCCGGTCTCGCCTCCGCGCTCAGCGGTCAGCCGCGAGGACAGGCTTTGCTGGAGGACATCGAAACCCGAGATCTGTTCTTGCGCAGGGTGGATCAGGAAGGGGAGTGGTTCCGCTTCCACCCGTTGTTTGCCGAGTTCCTGCGGCGCCGACTCGAACGCGACATGCCCGATGCGATCATCCGCCTACACGGCACCGCGTCGGAGTGGTTCGCCGCCCACGGGATGCCCGCGGAGGCCGTCAATCACGCACTGGCTGCGGGTGATACCGACCGCGCGGTGGCGTTGGTGGAAGCCGACGGGCGCACCCTCATCGAGCATGCGCACATGGCAACGCTGTTGGGGTTGGTGGATAAACTGCCGCCCGCGGCAGTGGCCAAGAGTCCTCGGGTGCAACTGTTGCTGACCTGGGCGAATGTGCTGCTGCACCGGACCACGTCGGCCGAGGGCGCGTTGTCGCGGGTCGCAGCCGCCCTGGCGGCCAGCCCCGACCACGGCGACCCGGACATCCGTGTGGAGGCCGACGTTCTAGAAGGATGCGTTCGGGTCACCGCAGACCGCACCGACGGCATCGACGAGTTGGTGGCCGAGGCGCTGGCGCGTCCGGAGACGTTGCCGGCGTTCGTCGTCTCCGCGGCCGCGAACGTGGCGACCATCGCGGAGACGTTCCGTTTCGATTTCGACGCCGCGCATCGTCGGCAGCAGCAGGCCACTCCCTACCACCAGCAGAACACCGGGCCGTACGCCGTCATGTACGGCCATGCGCTCGACGGGATCGCCTACTTCGAACAGCTCGAACTCGACCGAGCCGAAGAATGCTTCCGCAGCGCACTGCGGGTGTCCATCGACACCCGGTCGGCCACCAAGTCGCAGGGCGCACGGCTGGCCTGCGCAGTGTTGGCCGATGTGCTCTACGAACGTGGTCGTGTCGACGAGTCTCGACGGTTGATCGAGGAGAGTTCCAAACTGGGCGCCGACGAAGGCGTCATCGACATGATCAAGGCACGCTTCATCATCGGCGCGCGGTTGGCCGTGCTCGACGGGGACCGGACCGGCGCGGCCGCGCTACTCGATGAAGGGATCGACATCGCCGACCGGCTGGATTCACCGCGCTTGAGGGCGTTTGTTGAGGCGGAGTACGTGATTCACGATCTGCCGGCGCGGCGTGGCGTGCACCCTCGGGTCACCTACGACACCCGGACCTTTCCGGATGTCGGGATCGCCGCCATCGTCGCCCAACTCGATGCGGCGACCGCCATTCGGTTACTGCGCGACAGTTCCGACGCGGCCGATCGTGACCAGGGACTGCGTTGGGCGCAGGACTGGGTGGACCATCTCGCGACGACCGGCCGAGAACGTGCGAAGCTGCGCGCCGCGCGTTTGCTGGCCACCTGCCTGGCGGCGGCCGGTCGGATGGACGAGGCGAAACAGCAAGCAGCACAGGTGGTGGTGCGCTGCGTCGACACCGGTATGGTGCGCTATCCGCTCGACGGGGGAGTCACCTTCCTGCGGTTGGTGGAGGCGATCCGCTCCGACATCGGCAAGGACACCTGGAGTGACTCCTCCCGCCGACCGCCGGTGCGGTTTCTGGACGAACTGCTGGGCAGAGTCGAGCGTTGAGGTCCACCGCGACACCTACCGGCTCTGCAGCGTCAACATGCTGATCTCCGGCGGAGCGGCCACCCGCACCGGCGGACCCCACGCTCCGGCTCCGCGGGTGGTGAAGATGGTGGTGTCGCCGACCTGATCGAGGCCCTGCACGGTGGGTTGTTGCAGCGGAACGAGATACATGATCGGCCACATCTGGCCACCGTGCGTGTGGCCGGAGAACTGCAACTCCACGCCGGCGTCGGAGGCCTCGGGCGCCTGCAACGGCTCGTGTGCGAGCAGCAGGACGAATCGGTCCTGGTCTCGCCCGGCGAGCGCTGCTTCGAGGTCGGGCTCATAGGGCGCCGGCGCCGTCTCGTCGTGGACCCCGGCGAGGTCGATGGTCGCCCCGTCCACGGTGATCTCGGTGCGCTCGTTGCGTAGCGTGCTGATCCCCAGCCGTTCCCACTCGTCGAGCCAGGCGCCGCCGTCGTCGAAGTAGAACTCGTGATTGCCCGACACCCCGAACACGCCCAGGGGAGCGGATAGCTCGGCGAGGGGGGCGAGGTCGTCTCCCACCTGGGCGACGGTTCCATCGGTGAGATCGCCGGCGATGAGTACGAGGTCGGGTTCCTGGGCGTTGACATCGTCGACGACCTGCTGCACGAGGCCCCGACCGCGGGCAGGGCCGACGTGCAGGTCGGAGATGAGCGCGACGCGGATGCCGCCGAACTGCTCGGGCAGATCCGGTACTGCGACCTCGGTGTGGGTGACCTGCGGCCGGGCGGCTTCGACGACGCCGTAGCCGACGGTGGCGACCGACGCGACCACCACGACAGCGGTACCGATTTGGACGGTCCGACGGCGCAAAATGTCGACGCCCGCGCGGCGATCCGCACCGCGCACCCGGCCGACCAGACGCAGCACCACCGAGATGAGCCCGACCGCCAGCAACCCGAGGACCAGGTAGACCACTGTCGCCCCCCACACCAGGCCGACGAATGCAGGTGCACGAGCCCATCCGGGATCGAACAGTCTGCCCGTCCCGAGGCCGATGAAGGCGAGTACGGCGAGGACCACCAGTGTTGTGTCGGCGACCACCGACCACGGTCGTTTGAGGCCGGTGGCCCGAACGAGCCTTCGGTGCAGTCCGAACGTGATGAGGCCCAGCAGCAATGCGAGGACCGCCGCCATGATGATTGCCATGGACGCGGACATTCCTTTCGTCGGCAGGCCTACCGCATGCCGACGAGCAAACGTAGCCACAAGTGTCGCCCTCGATGGCTGTCGCTGTGTCGACGGCGGAGTCGCGAGTTTAGTCGAAGCCACGTTTGGTTAGGGGGGCGCTTGTGGCGGAAGTCTCATTTATCGCTTTTCTCGGCCGGTGGAGTGCGTGGTCGCGACGTCTTCGCAGATAAGCCCGCGAAACCGACCGATTCGCGCCATTGTCGGAGGTCGTCGCCATTTTAGGTCTGCCTTGCACCCCGTCTTTTCGGGTGGCAACCTCGGTGTGGCGCACGAAGCTGAAACACCACGCTGAACTGCCCGCAATATTTGCGAAACATGACAACAGAACACGGCGAAGATGCCGATTGAGGGAAAGGATCAGCGAAGATCGTGATAACTCAAACAGCAACGAAACCAGTTGACGTTTACCGGACCCGGTTGGCCAAGCGTGGCCAGATCGAGCCACGGCCGCATCCGACCGTCTGGGGGGACACGTCGGGACGCGGACCACTCTCGGCCGACCAGCTCGCGGCGTACGACGAGCGCGGCTTCCACACAGCGACAAATGTACTGAGCGACGGAGACATCCGGACCTGCATGGGTGAGGTCGATGCCATCACCGAGCGGCTCGGCGACGACGAGCGGGTGATCCGCGAATCATCGTCGGGCGACGTGCGGTCACTGTTCGCGGTGCACCAGCTCAGCGATGCCATCGCCGAGATTTGCTCGCGCCGCGACATCGTCGGCGTTGCCGAGCAGATCCTCGATGACGAGGTCTATGTCCATCAGAGCCGGATGAACCTCAAGCCAGGGTTCGCGGGTGGGCCGTTCTACTGGCACTCCGACTTCGAGACCTGGCACGCCGAGGACGGCATGCCCAAGCCGCGGGCGCTGAGCGTGTCACTCGCGCTGACACCGAACTACGAGTACAACGGCGCGCTGATGATCATCCCGGGGTCGCACAAGAAGTTCCTGACTTGCGTGGGAGAGACTCCGGGTGACTATCACCGCGAATCGTTGACCTCTTACCGGCCGCCCTTCGGCACGCCGGAGGAGGACGACGTGACCGCGCTGGCCGAGGAGCATGGCATCGATATGGTCACCGGCCCTGCGGGTTCCGCGCTGTACTTCGACTCGAATTGCATGCACGCGTCGTCGGGCAACATCACCCCATTCCCGCGGAGCAACCTGTTCGTGGTGTTCAACGCAAAGTCGAACGCCATCGGTGAGCCGTTCGCGGCCGAGCAGGCGCGCCCGGATTACCTGGCACATCGCTGACAAACACACGAGCTCCCCCTCTCAAGAGTCCTCGAGAGGGGGAGCTCGTCGTACCAGTGCTCAGGTACGCGCCGCGGTCACCGTCTCGCTCGCCTCGGGGGCGGTCTGGTGGTCGGCCTTCTTGCGTAGGACCGGGATGAACATCGTGATGGCGACGCCGACGAATGCGGCGATCGCGCCGATCAGGAAGCACCACCGGAACGCCGAGTGGCTGGGCACATCGAAGGAACCGTAGGTGACGGTCGAGCTGGTCAGCACCAGTGCCATCACCGCGGAGGCACTGGTGGTGCCGATCGAGCGCATCAACCCGTTGAGGCCCACGGCTGCGCCGGCCTCGCGGATCGGCACCGAGTTCATGATCAACGTGGGCATGGCGGCGTAGCCGATGCCGACACCCGCCGAGCAGATGACCGAGGCCAGCGCGAGCTGCCAGGGCGCGTTCATCAGTAGGAAGGCGCCGAGGTAACCCAGTCCGAGCACGGTGGCGCCGATGGCCATCGTGAACTTCGCGCCGATCGTGTTGATCAGCGTGCCCGAGACCGGCGCGAACACCAGCATCATCAGGCCACCGGGAGCCATCCACAGGCCGGCGGCGAGCAGCGTCTGGCCGAGGCCGCCCATCGCCACCGGGATCTCCAGCAGCTGCGGCATCACCACGGCCTGGGCCATCATGCCGAAGCCGATTGCGATGGCGGCGATGTTGGTGAGCAGCACGGCCGGGCGGGCGGTGGTGCGTAGGTCCACCAGCGGATCGGTATGGCGCAATTCGTAGGCGCCCCAGATCAGCAGCAGCACGAGACCGCCGAACAGCAAGCCCAACGTGCTGGCCGATCCCCAGCCCCAATCGTTGCCCTTCGATACGGCGATCAGGATGCCGGACAGGCCCAGCGCAAGACCGACGGCGCCGCCGATATCGAAGTGTCCGCCGTTGCTGTCGTCGATGTGCGGGACGAGTACCGCGACTAGCACGGTGACCACCAGGGCCAGCGCGGCCGACACCCAGAACAGTGCGCGCCAGTCGAATTCCTGGGCCACCCAGGCAGACAACGGCAGGCCGATCGCGCCGCCGACACCGAGCGTGGCGCTCATCGCGGCAACCGCCATCGATGTCAGCTTGGGCGGTGTGACCTCCCGCATCAGACTGATGCCGACCGGGATGAAGCCCATGGCCAGGCCCTGCACGGCTCGGCCCACGATCATCGGGATCAATGACCCGCCGAGCGCACAGATCAGCGACCCCACCACCAGCAGCATCGCGCTGCCGAGCATGATTCGCTGTTTGCCGAACATGTCGCCCAGGCGCCCTGCGATGGGCATGGCCACCGCCGCGGCCAACAGCGTGGCAGTGATGACCCAGGACGCATTGGAGATCGACGTGTCCAGCAGTCGGGGCAGTTCCGGCTGGATCGGGATCACCAGCGTCTGCATCAAGGACGCGACGAGACCGCCGAAACACAGGACTGCAACCACCGCGATCGCGGCGCCGGTGTGCTTGTCGTCGGTCAACTCGGCGTCCACCGGGACGGCCGACTGCTCGCCGGATGGCGAAGTGCTCATGGGCTCCCTTTCCTCATTCGCAAGACTCCCCGAAACTGATGTGTAGCGTACATATGTACGATGCACATACCAACTCGTGGGTAGATTGCCAGGTGTCGTGACCGGGAGGGGATGTCGGATATGCCGGAAATCGGGGACGAGTCGGTGTGGCAGACGCCGCTCTACCAAGGGTTGGCCGAAGAGCTGCTACGGATGAGTCGACGTAAGACCCATATCGTTCCCGGGGCCATGTTGGAAGCCTCGGCGTTCGCGATTCTGTGGACGCTCTCCGACGGCGCCCCGCGCACGCTGCGTGATCTCGCCGACGAACTCGATCTGGATCAGTCAACGGTCAATCGGCAGGTCAACGCGGCCATCAAGCACGGCCACCTGGAACGTTTCGAGGTGGCCGGCCAGGCGAGTCGGCTGATCCGGCCCACTGCAGCCGGCGAGGCGGCGTTCGAGCACGACGGACAGCTGCGTGCCGATCGGCTCCGGCGGGTGTTCGCCGACCTCGATCCCGGGACACCCGAAGCGCTGCTGCACGAGTTGCGCGCATTCAATGACGCCTACGAGCGCACCTACGCCCGCCAGCACGAAACTGCCCAGCGGTGACCGACACCGATCCGACCGGGCCTGAGGTGGCTTCCTCCGGCACCTACCTGGTAACCGGAGCCGCCTCCGGGATCGGCCTTGCCGTCGCGGATCGGCTGTGCGTCGCCGGGCACCGGGTGATCGGTCTGGATTTGCGCGACGTCGACGTGTGCGCGGATCTGTCCACCCCCGCCGGGCGGCGCGGTGCGGTCGAAGCGGTGCTCGCCTCGGCCGGCGGCCGGCTCGATGGTGCGGTTATGGCCGCCGGTCTCGGGCCCGCGAAAGGGCGTGAGGACAGCATCGTGGCGGTGAACCTGCTCGGTGTCATCGAACTGCTTGAGGGCCTCCGTCCAGCGCTCGCGGCCGCCACCGACGCAAAAGTGGTGGTGCTGGGCTCGAACTCGGCCGCCACGACCCCCTTTGTGCCACGACGTGCCGTACGTCTGCTGCTCGACGGTGACGACGAGCGTGCGATTCGCCAGATCCGGCGGCGCCGGGGCGTGGCGGCGCCGGTGGCCTATGCCGCATCGAAACTGGCGGTGGCGAGGTGGTGTAGGCAGCGCGCGGTCGCCGATGAGTGGGCCGGTGCGGGAATCAGGTTGAACGTGATCGCGCCCGGACCGGTATTGACCCCGCTGCTCCGTGCCCAGCTCGACAGCAGCACCGGTGCTGTAGGTTCTCGGATTCGGTGTCAGTTTCTCAATTTCATGTCAGTCGCCTGTCAGCGGCGTGTCGGTTTCTCAAATTCGTGTCAGTAGCGGGACCCTGAAAAAGTGCCCCGGACCAGCGAGGTTGAGGTCAGGTACGTGCAGGAATCAGGTGATCCTGTCGCGACGACCCTCGCTGCGGCAGATCCCTATCGGATGATCCTGGGCCTGCCGGTACGGAAAGTCCGCAGTCACCCCCATCAGCGCCACTATTCCGGGATGTTCTGGTCGGCCACCAACCGTGGCCACGTCCTCTACGAGAGCCGACTCGAACTGGACCGGTTGTGGCTGGCGGACTACGCACCGGAAGTGGTGCGGATCGCCGCACAGCCGATGTGGCTGTGCGGCCCGGACGGGAAGACCATGCGTCGGCATGCGCCCGATCTGCTGCTCCAACGCACAGACGGCGGATTCACGGTCGTCGACGTCAAACCCGCCGAGTTCGCCCGTCGCGACGCAGTTGCGCAGGTGTTCGCCTGGACCGAACGACTGTGTTCGAGTCGGGGCTGGTCGTATGAAGTGTGGACCGGTGCAAACCCAGTAGTGCTGGCGAACCTCCGAATCCTCGGGGGCGCTCGTCGTAGCGAGTGGATCGACCCCGCGGTGATGAGGGCACTCGACAGCGTCGCAGTGCCCGGGATGACCCTCGACGACCTCGCCGCATCGGTGAACAGGCCCGGCTCGCGAATCGCGGTGCTGGCGAAGCTGTGGTCCGGTCTGTGGTCGGTGGACCTGACGGTGCCGCTGTCCGGACAGTCGCAGGTGTCCGGTGTAAGGAGCACGCCGTGACCAACATCGTCGAACTACGTGCAGGAATCAAGGTCTGGCTCGACGGCTGCTCATGGGAAGTCGTGGCGCTGCAGGGACACGATGTCACCCTCCGGTCCGGAGAGCGGATGCAGCGTGTCGCGGTCACCGAGATCGCGGCACGGGGAACAGCGATCTCACCGCCGGACGACACCGCCTCCGCTGACCCTGCTGCCGTAGTGCTCTCCTCGCTGACCGCAACCCAGATTCAGGAACTGGAAACACGAGCCGAACACGTCCGCGGCATCCTGACCGAGGTTGCGACCTCCGGCGCCGAACTCGAATCGGTGTTGGCCACCAGAGCGGCGGAACTTCACGTCTCTGTGCGCACCCTGTACCGCTGGATCGCCGGATACCGCGCGGCAGGAGTTGCCGGACTCACGGACAGTCGGATCCGTAGCCGCTACGCCACCAGTGTCGATCACCGGTGGGACGCAGCATGTGTGCGGGTGCTCGATAGGTACGTCACCGTCTCGACCCCGACGATCGGCGCGGTCATCGATGCCGTTGCCAAGGACCTGGAAGCAGAATTCGGGCCGGGCATGGTGCCGTTGCCCTCCCTGAGCACGGCATACCGGCGGGTGAAGACATTGTCGAAGGGGCGGCACGCGTTCGGTAGCGCGAAAGGCCGGCGGTCGGTGGCGGACCGGCCCCGCGGTGTCCTCGGCCGACTGCGCGCGACCCGTCCGGGGGAGTACGTGGTGCTCGATACCACCGCGCTGGATGTGTTCGCGATGGAACCGGTCACCATGCGCTGGGTTGGGGTGGAGTTGACCGTGGCGATGGACCTGTTCACCCGCTGCATCCTCGGACTGCGCCTGACACCGCTATCGACGCGGTCCCAGGACGTGGCGAATGTGCTGTACCAGTGCATCACTCCCGCCCGCGACACCGACCCGACTGCGGATCAGGTCTGGCCGTATCACGGGGTGCCGCGAAACCTGCTCGTCGGCACCGAGTCCCCGGACGGGATCTCCCAGCGACGCGTCGGGGATCTACCGGCATGTCTGCCCGAGGCGATCGTCGTCGATCACGGCAAGCAGTACCTGTCCTCTCATGTGATCGGAGTCTGCGCCCGACTGGGTATCACCGTTCAGCCGGCGATCCCGCACAAGCCCACCGACAAACCCACCGTCGAACGCTTCTTCCGCACCCTGCGCGAATCACTGCTGCAACACCTACCCGCGTACAAGGGCCCGGACGTGTACTCACGGGGCAAGGACGTCGAAGACGCCGCGTTCTACTACGTCAGCGAACTCGAGCAGATCATCCGGGAATGGGTGGGCCGGGTCTATCACCACACCTGTCACGACGGGCTGTGCGTGCCGGAACTGCCGCGGGTGGGGTTTTCGCCGAGTGAGATGTTCGAGATCGGCGTCGCCAAATCCGGTGGTCTGCTGTTGCCGGCGAATCCGGATCTGGCGTATGAGTTCCTCGACGCGCGCTGGCGGACGATCCAGCATTACGGCGTCGAGGTCGACGGACTGCGTTACGACGGACCCGGGCTCACCTTGTATCGCACCGCCCGTTCCCCCTATGGCGGTGTGCACGCCGGCAAGTGGCCGATCTTCGTCGACAATCACGACATCCGGCACGCCTGGTTCCAGGACCCGGACAGCCACCGTTGGCATCAGTTGGTGTGGGAGCACGGCGCTTGCCTGAACCAGCCGTTCAGCAGGGACGCCGCCGACTACGCCAAACGCATCGCCGTGCGCGAGCATCGCCACTTCGATCCCGCCGCCGCGGTACGGGATCTGCTGCTCGCGTGGAGCCGAGACGACGTCGCGACACGCCGCGACCGCGCCCTGGCCCGCCGACTCAGTGCCCACCGCCCGCATCCGGAAACCGAAGGACAGCAGTCCGGTATCGACGACGAACGCGACACTGCGTCCGTGCCGGGCGTCGCCGAGCTGCTCGACGAACTCGCCACCAGTCGAACTCAACGGTTGGAGGTGGTCGACGACGTCGACGTATTCGACCGGTACTACGCGGAGCATCCCGACGAAGACGTGTTCGAGGTGTTCGACGAATGAACCCCTGGGCCACCTGGCTGGCAACGTATGGCACTGTCCGCTACCAGCTCTCCCGCAAACAGGGCTGGCACGCCTTCGTCACCGCCCCACCGCGTGAACCGTTCGAGGTCCTCTCCCGCACCGCGATGTCCCGACTGTCGCAGGAGGAGCTCGAGGACTACAACGAAGCCCGGATGGTGTGGAACGCGAACCTGCCGACGATCAAGACCAGCCAACTCGCCGCCGCCTACGGGATCTGCGATCAGGTGATGGCCTCGGCGTATCGGGACGGCGACAAGCTGCGCGGCTCGGTGGTCATCGACGCCGAACCCGGCCTCGGCAAGACCACCATCGCCACCCGCTATGCCCGCGACGTCCACCGGCGAGTTCTGCGCCGCGACGGACCCCTCACCGTGGAGGGGCATCAACGGTGGCCGGTGGCGTTCATCCCGCTCAGCGCCGGGGTCACCCTCAAAGGCCTCAATCAGCAGATCCTGCGGTTCTACGGCCATCCGGCCGTGGACCGTGCCTCCACCTCGAAACTCGGGGCCTTGGCGGTGGACTGTGTCACCTCCTGCGGTACCCGGTTGATCGTGCTCGACGATCTGCACTTCGTCGACTTCCGGCACCGCAACGGCCTGGAGGTATCGAACCATCTCAAGGGTTTGGCCAACGACATGGCCGCTACCTTCATTTACGTCGGGGTGAATCTGACCGCCAAACGCTTCTTCGACGAAGGCCTGCTCGGCGAGCACACCGTCTACGCCCAGACCAGCCGCCGCGCCACCCGCTGCCCGGTTGCCCCGTTCAGCATCGACACCGACACCGGGATGCGCGGCTGGCTCGCGCTGCTGCGCACCGCCGAAGAACACCTCACCCTCGCCGGCAGCCATGACGGGATGCTGTGCGAGCATGCTCGGCTGCTGCACCGCCGCACCCAGGGGCGGATCGCGTCGTTGACGAATCTGCTCGACCGGATCTCGTATCTCGCGATCGTCACCGGCGTCGAAGCCGTCACTGCTGAGTTGATTACGACCGCGACCGTCGACAATGCCAGCGAATCCGCCGCCCGCACCGGCTGATACCGGCTGGTCCCGCCCTGGCCGGCTCAGTGGTTGGGGAACCACTATGGCCACGATAAGAGTCGACCGGTGGCCGATCACCGTGCAACTACATCCCGCCGAGTATCTGCCGGGCTGGCTGATGCGCGTCGGCTGTCGCTACCAACTGACCCCGATCCAGATTTTGCGCGAGCTCCGTGTGCCGCGGAGCCCGACCGGATATCACCTCGTTCTCGAGCACCTGAGCCTGCACGCTCGGTGGATCGCCGCTTACCTCGGTGTCCCTGCCGGTGACCTGCGCGCCGCCCTGTGGGGCCGGCCGATCGATGCCGCCGCGGCACGGTACCTGGTGCACCACCGCCACATTCGGCCCGACCGGGGAGGATCGCGTTTCTGTGCCCGATGCCTGGCCGAACCCGATCCGTGGTGGCATGCAGGCTGGGCCAATCCGCTGCTGCCGCTCTGTGTACGCCACCAGGTGTATCTGCAGTCGACATGCGAAGGCTGCGGTCAGGTGCCGTGGACAGGAACGGCGTGGATGAGCGCTCTGGCCCCGCCGTGGCAGTGCCCGCAGCGCCATGCTCGCGAACCGCAACGCCCGGGGCGTGTGAGACCGTTCTGCCGATACGACCTGCGTGACGCTGCTGTCCTCGCTGCACCGGCGAAGCTGTGTCATGCCCAGCAGAATCTGATCGAGTTCGCTGCCCTCGCCGACCTTCAGCCGAGCCGACAGTTGCGCTACGGCACCACCGACATGCCCATCACCGAGGTGCTCGACGAGCTGTGCCGTCGATTCGTCGACACGATCGGCTCTCCCGTGCGAGGACCTGGCGACCGGCCTGGACAGTCTGAGCAAGGCGATCCTCCCGCGAGGCAGAACTGGCATGCGACCCGTTGGCCGTTCCAGGCTGGGAGCCAGCCGGCCAGTCTGTGAACGTCCCTTGAGTCGTGACGAGCCGGTCCGAGAATCCGCCAGCCGTCATCATTCGCGACCGTTGTCGGAGTCCGCACTGGCGGAGTAGAACGCGCGTTGTCCCGCTCCCTCCGCTTGATTAATCATGTTTCCTCAATATCATCGTTTTATGACGATGAATGAGCGAGCGACGACCTGCTTCGGTGAAAGTCTCGACTCTGCAGCAGCGTTGTTCCACAGTCTCTCCGACGGCACCCGCCTGGCCATCGTGCGCCGCCTCGCCGCCGGGGAATCCCGAGTAGCGGACCTGGTCGGCGAGCTGGGATTGGCGCAATCGACAGTGTCGGCGCACGTGGCATGCCTGCGGGACTGCGGCCTGGTGCAAGGCCGCCCGCAGGGCCGGCAGGTGTTCTACTCGCTGGCCCGACTGGAACTGCTCGACCTGCTGGCCTCGGCCGAAACCCTCCTGGCCGCCACGGGCAACGCCGTCGCGCTGTGCCCGAACTACGGCACCGACACCGACACGGGAGTGACGGCATGAGCGACGCCTGCGGATGCGGCCCCGACGAACCCCGCGTCGAGGGCGAAGACGACCAGGAGCCCGACAAGTGGTGGCAGGTCACCGAGATCCGGGCGGCCGCCGCCGCGGGTGTCCTGCTGATTGCGGCCCTGATCGTCCGCGTCACCGGTGGGCCCGACGCTCTCGGGACGGGCTTCGAGGCGGTGGCGCTGGTCGTCGCCGGCTACACCTTCGTCCCCTCGACCCTCAAGCGGCTGGCCCGCGGCAAGATCGGGGTCGGGACCCTGATGACGATCGCTGCCGTCGGCGCCGTGCTGCTCGGCGAGGTCGGCGAAGCCGCGATGCTCGCGTTCCTGTTCGCCATCAGTGAGGGTCTCGAAGAGTACGCGGTCACTCGCACCCGACGGGGCCTGCGCGCCCTGCTGAATCTGGTGCCGGACACTGCCACCGTCCTGCGCGGCGGCCGTGAACAGACCGTCGCCCCCGCGGAGTTGGGGCTCGGGGAGATCATGATCGTCAAACCCGGGGAGCGGCTCGCCACCGACGGCACCATCCGCACCGGGCGCACCGCCCTGGACACCTCCGCGATCACCGGGGAATCGGTGCCGGTCGAGGCCGGACCGGGCTCCGAGGTGTTCGCCGGGTCGATCAACGGCACCGGCGTGCTCGAGGTCGAGGTCACCGCCGGCGCGCAGGACAACTCGCTGGCCAAGATCGTGAAAATCGTGGAGGCCGAGCAATCCCGCAAGGGCGAGGCCCAGCGTCTGGCCGACAAGATCGCCAAGCCCCTGGTGCCGGGAGTGATGGTTGCCGCGGCGTTGATCGCCGCGATCGGCAGCGTATTCGGTGATCCGCTGGTGTGGATCGAACGCGCCCTCGTCGTGCTGGTCGCCGCGTCCCCGTGTGCGCTGGCCATCGCGATCCCGGTGACCGTGGTCGCCGCGATCGGCGCCGCCTCCAAGCTCGGCGTCCTGGTCAAGGGCGGTGCCGCCCTCGAAGCGTTGGGCCGGATCCGCACCGTCGCGTTGGACAAGACGGGCACCCTGACCCGGAACCGCCCCGAGGTCATCGACGTTGCCACCACCGGCGGCGCCACCCGCGCCGACGTTCTGAATGTCGCCGCTGCGCTCGAGGCACGCAGTGAGCACCCCCTCGCTGCAGCGATCCTCGCCGCCGTCGACGACTACACCCCCGCCGAGGACGTCGACGCGGTCCCCGGTGCCGGACTGACCGGTCACGTCGGCGGCATTCCTGCCCGTCTGGGCCGGCCCGGGTGGATCGACCCGGGCTCTCTGGCTGCCGATATCGAGCGGATGCAGCACGCCGGAGCCACTGCGGTGCTCATCGAACGCGACGGCACCCTGATCGGGGCGATCGCGGTGCGCGACGAACTGCGTCCCGAAGCCCGCGACGTCGTCGCGGGGCTGCGCCGCGACGGTTACACCGTGGCGATGCTCACCGGCGACAACGAGCGCACCGCACGAGCGTTGGCCACCGATGTCGGTATCGACGAGGTGCACGCCGATCTGCGTCCGGAGGACAAGGCCCACATCATCGACACCCTCCGCGGTACACGGCCGACGGCGATGGTCGGCGACGGTGTCAACGACGCCCCGGCCCTGGCCACCGCCGATCTGGGGATCGCGATGGGCGCGATGGGCACCGACGTGGCCATCGAAACCGCCGACGTCGCCCTGATGGGTGAGGACCTACGGCATCTACCTCAAGCCCTGCAGCATGCCCGCCGATCACGAACGATCATGTTGCAGAACGTCGGCCTCTCGCTCGCGATCATCACCGTCCTGATGCCCCTGGCCCTGTTCGGGGTACTCGGCCTGGCGGCGGTTGTCCTGGTTCACGAGGTCGCCGAGATCATCGTGATCGCCAACGGGGTCCGCGCCGGACGCGCTCGCCCCCTGACAATCTCCGGATCGGCGGCACCTGCGTCGAATCCTGGGGTACGAGAATCCTTTTCTTCCTGAAGGGCCTTCCATGAGTCCAATGCCTGCAACTGTCCGAGCCTGGTATGCCGCGGAGATGACCGCCGCTCGACACACTCACACTGCAGCCGAGCGGTGGACCCATCTCGAACGCGCGCACATCCTGTCGCAGCCCTACCCGTGGCCGCACACTCGCAATCACCTCGCCATGCTCGGTCTCGCGGTGCGTCAACGCGACCGTCGCGAAGCCCTTGGGCAGATCATCCGGATCATGGTTGCTGCCCCCGGTTCCGCGCTCGGGGGTTACCCCGAAGGCAACACCGGCCGCGTCGCTGCAGGGTTGATGACCCCCATGCCGATTCCCGCCGATCTGACCGACGTCCTCACTGGCACAGCGTGATCCGAATCGTGGCTTCAGGCATGTCTCACACGAACGACATGAGTGGACGACCCGGCCCGGTGCTGGCGGATCAACGCACCGGTGCCGGATGCCGTTCGGCCAGCTGTCCCAACGCGGTGATTCCGACCGGTTCGCTGACGGCCAGCGGAATCACCGCGCACCGATTGGCGAGTTCGTCCCGGACCGTGTCGATCTGCTCGAATTCGGCAACCGCTCGCTGCCGCAGCAGCGGCGCGGTGGGCGCCGCCGCGGCCAGGGAATTGTTGACCACCCACGCCCACGGTGCGATACCGGCGCGCCGCAAATCATCCTGCAAACCGGCCGCCTCGAGCACCGGGGTGGTCTCGGCAAGAGTGACCAGCACGATCTTGGTCTGCGCGGGGTCCTGCAGCCGCATCAGCGGGGTGGTGAAGCGCCCGCCATCGCCCATCTGCCGGGCGATCTCCCGGTGATACGACCCGGTCGCATCGAGCAACAGCAGGGTATGCCCGGTGGGGGCGGTATCGACGACGACGAACTTGCGGCGTGATTCGTGAATCACCTTCGAAAAGGCCTGGAACACCGCGACCTCCTCGGTGCACGGGGAGAGCAGGTCCTCGGCGAGAGTGGCGCGGCCGGCCTCATCGAGCCCGGCGCCCTTGGTAGCCAGCACCTGGTCTCGGTAGGTCTCGCTCGCCTCATGAGGGTCGATGCGGGACACCTCGAGGTGATCGAGCTCCCCGGCGAGAGTCTCGGTCAGATGCGCGGCGGGGTCGGTGGTGGTCAGATGCACATCGTGGCCACGGCAGGCCAGGGCCACCGCGATCGCGGCGGCAACAGTGGTTTTGCCGACCCCGCCTTTGCCCATGCACATCACCAGTCCGGGCCCGTCGGCCTCGATCGCATCGACCAGATCCGCTAACGGGGCCTCGGCGACCGCGGCAAGCCCCGGATCGGTCCCGGTGGTCATTGCCGTGGTGGTGGTGGTGTCGAACAGGGTGCTCAAAGCGTCGAGGCCGACCATGTTGACCGGCTTGAGTTCCACCAGATCGGTGGGCAGCGCGGCGATCGCGGCGCCGCGACCCGCCAGTGCGGCCTGTTCACGCTGGTACACGGCGGTAGCCAGCGGGTCGGTGTCGTCGGCCGGGTCGGGCAGCACGCCGTTGACGACCACATGCTGTCTCGTCATGCCGATCGCGGCGAGTTCGCTGTGGGTGCGGGCGATCTCGGCCAGAGCGGCGCGGTTCGCGCGTGCCACGAGCACCAGGCGGGTGCGGCCGGGGTCTGACAACGCCTCGACCGCGCCGGCGTACATGGCTTTCTGCTTGTCGAGCCCGGCCAGCGGTCCGAGGCAGGACGCGTCGCCTTTGCCGTGGTCGAGGAATTCGGTCCAGTTACCGGGCAGTTGCAGCAGCCGGATGGTATGGCCGGTGGGGGCGGTGTCGAACAGCACGTGATCGAACCCGGCGACCCGGCCGTCGGGATCGGTAAGCAGCGAGGTGAATTCGTCGAACGAGGCGACTTCGGTGGTGCACGAGCCGGACAGCTGTTCGGTGATCGAGGCGATCTCCGCCTCCGGGAGCAGTCCGCGGACAGGGCCGACGATCCGTTCGCGGTAGGCGGCGGCGGCCTCCTCGGGGTCGATCTCGAGCGCGCAGAGCCCCGGCACCGCGGGGACCTCGGTGATCGTGTTGCCGATGCTCAGACCGAAGACCTGCCCGACATTGGAGGCGGGGTCGGTCGAGACGAGCAGCACCTTCTTTCCGGCCCGGGCCAGGCGCACCGCCGACGCGCACGCGATGGAGGTCTTACCGACCCCACCTTTACCGGTGAAGAACACGAACCGGGGCGGGTCGGTCAGGAACGTGAGGTCGGCGGCAGCCATGAAAACAGGTACTCCTCGTCGGACGGGTATCGGCGGGCGGGATACGGATCTACATGGTCAGCAGCAGGTGGACTCGCCCGGGGTGCAGCAGGAGTCGCTGTCGTCGGCGAGCCCGAGCATCGTCACCCCGGACGGCGGCGCGGGTACCTCGAGGCCGGCCCAGGTGGCGAGCTCGGTGCGGGTCGGGTAGCGCCCGGTAGCGACGGTGACGTCGTCGACGAGCACGAGCGGCAGCCCGTCCGATCCGGCGAGTTCGAGGAATTTCTTGACGGTCTCGTTGTGGGCGAACGCGAGCGGGTCGTTGGCCAGGTTGTGGCGGGTGATGGCGGCGCCCTGCTCGGTCAGCGCGGCCATGTCGGCGGTGAAGGTGACCAGGTTCTGGTCGAGGTCCTCGCCGCACACGCCGGTGTTGCAGCACAGGGCCGGTTCGAAGACTGCGATGGTGCTCATAGGTATCAGGTATTCCTTCAGTGCTCGAGGGCGAACAGAGTTTCCGGGACGAACTCGGTTATCGGGCGTCGGCGTCGGAAAGCAGCCGGGTAGCGAGCTCCTCGACGCGGACGGCGATGTCATCGCGCACCAGGCGCATCCGCTCGATGCCGTCGATGCCGCGCTCGGACGGCTCATCGGTGTCCCAGTTCTCCACGCGTACCCCGGTGGGCGCATCGACGCGGGCTTCGCCGCCGAGGGTGACCACCAGGTCGACTTCGGTGAGGAGCTGCGGGTCGATCGGCTTGGGATACTCACCTGCGATGGGGGCGCCGACCTCGCCGAGGACCTGCATCGACAGTGCGTTCAGCGACGATCCGGGCGTGGTGCCGGCGGAATGGACAGCGATCCGGTCGCCTGTGGTCTTACGCATGAGGGCGGCAGCCATCTGGGATTTGCCGCCGTTCTTGACACACACGAACAGCACCGAAGCAGTGGGCACGAGAGTGGTCCTTCCCGAGGTTCTCGGATTGACTACTGAATTGATGACAGTCAATATAGACGCATGTCGAATCAGCTGTCGAGTGAGACCGAGCCGTGCTGCCCACCGCTCGCACGGGAGCCTCTCACCTCCGATTGGGCCGGCGATCTGGCCCGCATGTTCAAAGCGCTCGGTGATCCGGTGCGGCTGCGCATGCTCAGCATGATCGCCAGCCACCAGGGCGGGGAGAGCTGTGTGTGCGACATCAGCCCCGCCTTCGACCTGTCGCAACCGACCATCTCACATCACCTCAAGGTGCTGCGCGAAGCCGGACTGCTCGACTGTGAGCGCCGCGGCACCTGGGTGTACTACCGGGTGATCCCCGCCGCCCTCGAGCAACTCTCCGCGGTGCTCGCCACCGAATCCGGGGTGTTGCCAGGGTCGGCCTGCACCTGCACCTGCGCCCCGACCGAAGCCCTTCAGGAGATCGTCTCGTGACCACCACCGAACACCGGTCCGTCGCCGGCAAGATGTCGGTCCTCGACCGGTTCCTGGCCGTGTGGATCGGCATCGCCATGGTCGCCGGTCTGCTGCTCGGCCGCCTCATACCTGGGCTCGGCGACGCACTGAGCGTCATCGAGATCGACAACATCTCCCTGCCGATCGCCCTCGGTCTGTTGATCATGATGTACCCGGTGCTCGCGAAGGTGCGCTACGACCGCCTCGACACCGTCACGGGCGATCGCAAGCTGCTGATCTCCTCGCTGATCCTCAACTGGGTGCTCGGCCCGGCATTGATGTTCGCCCTCGCCTGGCTGCTGCTGCCCGACCTGCCCGAGTATCGCACCGGCCTGATCATCGTCGGCCTGGCTCGCTGCATCGCGATGGTCATCATCTGGAACGACCTCGCCTGCGGCGACCGCGAAGCCGCCGCCGTACTGGTTGCGATCAACTCGATGTTCCAGGTGATCATGTTCGCGGTGCTCGGCTGGTTCTACCTGTCGGTCCTGCCCGGCTGGCTCGGTCTCGAACAGACCACCCTCGATGTCTCGCCGTGGCAGATCGCCAAGTCGGTGCTGATCTTCCTCGGTATCCCGCTCGTCGCCGGTTTCTTGACCCGCCATTTCGGCGAGAAGGCCAAGGGCCGCGAGTGGTACGAGGAGACGTTCCTGCCGAAGATCGGTCCGTGGGCGCTCTACGGGCTGCTGTTCACGATCGTGATCCTGTTCGCGCTGCAGGGCGAGCAGATCACCTCGCAGCCGTGGGACGTGGTGCGGATTGCGTTGCCGCTGCTCGCGTACTTCATCCTCATGTGGGGCGGCGGGTTCCTGTTCGGTGCGGCGGTCGGGCTCGGTTACGAGCGCACCACCACGCTCGCGTTCACCGCCGCCGGAAACAACTTCGAGCTCGCCATCGCCGTCGCGATCGGCACCTTCGGGGTCACCTCCGGTCAGGCGTTGGCCGGGGTGGTGGGCCCGCTCATCGAGGTGCCCGTTCTTGTTGCTCTGATCTACGTCTCGCTTGCTCTGCGGAAGCGTTTCACCCGTTCGTCTGCCCCCGCTGTGTCGTAAGGACCGCCCACGTCAGGAGATGTCGATGTCCCAGCACGCTGCTCAGCCGGAACTACTGATGCCGCAGGCGGTGCTGCACCGCAGCGCCGAACATCTCGCCGAGAAGTATGCCGGGGTGTTCTCGGCGCAGACCGTCGAGCGGATGGTGTTCGAGTCGTATGCGGCGCTGCGGCGCACCGCCAAGATCCACACTCACCTGCCCTCGCTGGCCACCCGCTTCGCGGGCGAACGCCTCACGGCTCTGGCGCAGGCCGAGGGCGCCGTGCCGAAGGATGTGCCGGAGGTGCTGTTCGTGTGCGTGCGCAACAGCGGACGCTCGCAGATGGCCGCGGCACTGCTGGCCCATCACGGCGCCGGGCGGGTGCACGTGCGCTCCGCCGGATCGGCTCCTGCGGCGGCGATTCATCCTGTCGTGGTCGAGGCGATGGCCGAGATCGGGCTCGATCTCGGTGCCGAATATCCCAAACCCCTGACCGACGATGTGGTGGCAGCCGCCGATGTGGTGATCACCATGGGGTGCGGCGACGCGTGCGCGGTGTATCCGGGTAAGCGCTACCTCGACTGGTCGTTGCTCGATCCGAACGACGAGTCGCTCGAGACGGTACGCGCCGTCCGCGACGATATCGACACTCGCGTGCAGGCTTTGCTGGCCGAACTCGACACCGTTTCTGCCTGAATTCTCTTCGAAAGGACGTCTGTTTTCATGACCACCGATTCCTCGACCGCACGCACACCCTCGGTGTTGTTCGTGTGTGTGCACAACGCCGGCCGTTCCCAGATGGCCGCGGGATTCCTCACCGCGCTGGCCGGCGACCGGGTCGAGGTCCGTTCCGCAGGCTCCGCACCGGCCGAGCAGGTCAACCCGGCCGCCGTCGAGGCGATGGCCGAGGTGGGTATCGACATTTCCGCGCAGAACCCGAAGATCCTCACCGTCGACGCGGTGCAGGCCTCCGATGTGGTGATCACCATGGGGTGCGGCGACACGTGCCCGGTGTTTCCGGGCAAGTCCTATCGGGATTGGGTGCTCGAGGATCCGGCCGGGCAAGGGGTCGAGGCGGTGCGTCCGATCCGCGACGAGATCAAAGCCAAGGTCGAGGCGCTGATCGCCGAGCTCGTTCCCGACGGCGCCCACGCCTGACAGAGGTGGTCCGTCGGCGCCGACGACAACAAACATGGCGGAGGCGTTCAGTCCCCCAGTCGAGGGCCCGCACTCGGAGGTCGTGAGTCCACGGATTGAGATGTGCCGGATACGGCAACACCGAAGCAGGCTCCGAGGTCAGACTGCAATGACGGGCAGTTCGATCGTAAAGCGTGCCCCACGGCCCGGCCCGTCACTGTGTGCTCGGATGCGCCCGTGGTGGGCTTCGACGAGGGCACGGGTGATGGTCAGGCCGATACCGCTGCCGCCGTGTCGGCGATCACGGGCAGTATCGGCGCGGTAGAAGCGATCGAAGAGGTGGTCGAGGTGCTCAGGAGCAATGCCCTCACCGGTGTCGGCCACCGTGATCTCCACCCGATCGCGGTTCGCTCGTCTGCTGGTGACCGTGACCGTGCCGCCACAAGCGGTGTGGCGCAGGGCATTGTCGAGCAGGTTGCCCAGGACCTGCCCGAGCCGGTCGGGATCGACCGACACGACCATCGAGTCGGTGATCCGGCTGTGCAGTGCGACGCCTTTGCTCTCGTACCGTTCGCGCACCGCATCGACCGCGGCGGTGACCAGGGCGCCGGTGGTGGTGGGCACCGGCCGGATGCGGGTGAGGTGTTCTTCGGCGCGCGAGACCGCGGTGATGTCCTGGGCGAGACGACCCAGCCGGTGGGTGGCGGCGCGGAGGATCTGTCGGGTGTCGTCGTCGAGGGTGCGGACGCCGTCGTCGAGGGCTTCGAGGTAGGAGTCGAGGGTAGCGATCGGGGTGCGCATCTCGTGGCCGAGATCGGCGAGCATCCGGCGGCGGGTGGCCTCGGTGGCCTCGAGGCGGCGGGCGAGTTCGTTGACGGTCAGGGCAAGGTCGTCGAATTCGCGGCCGAGACCGGGGCTGGACACGCGAGTGTCGTACCGGCCGCCGGCGATCCGGGCGGTCGAGGTGGTCACCGCGGTCAACGAGCGTTGAACACGGCGGGTGATATACCAGCTCACCGCCAACGCCAGCAGCACCGCGACCGCGACCGCCAGACCCCACGCCAGGACGATCGCCCAGGCGAACGCCTCTTCAACATGGGCGGCCTGACTCGAGTTGTGGTCGATGCCGGCCTGACCGAGGTGATCATGGAAGATGCCGGGCGCGAGGGCGGAAGCGACGAGCCAGGCGCTGACGGCGCAGCCGACCACCACCACGGTCAAGGCGAGGAACAGCCGGGTGCCGAAACTCGACCCGGCCAGTGCCCGCCGTACCGACCCTCGTGGAGCGGGGCTCTGGGGATTCATGCTCCGGTGCCCATCCGGTAGCCCACACCGCGGACGGTGCGCACGTAGCGGCCGCGGACGACATCGTCGCCGAGTTTGCGGCGCAGATGACCGATGTGCACGTCGACCAGGTGGTCGTCGCCGGTCCAGCTCGGCCCCCACACCGCCTCGATCAACTGGGCACGGGTCAGCACAACACCGGGATCGCGGGCCAGGGCGGCCAGGACGTCGAATTCGGTGCGGGTCAAGGACACCGGCAGCCCGGCGACGGTGACTTCCCGTCCGTCCACATCGATGACCAGGTCCCCGACGCTGCGGATCAGGCCGGGGGCGGCCTCGGCCGGTGCGGCGATACCGGTGCGGGGACGGCGCAGCATGGCCTGGATGCGGGCCATCAATTCGCGGGGGCTGAACGGTTTGCTCATGTAGTCATCCGCGCCCACGGACAACCCGATGAGGGTATCGATTTCTTCGGTGCGGGCGGTGAGCATCACGACATAAGCGTCGGAGAAGGTCCGCAGTTGCCGGCACACCTCAACCCCGTCCAGATGAGGCAGCCCCAGATCGAGGACCACGACATCGGGGTCGACCTGCCGGGCGAGGGTGACGGCGTCGGCGCCGTCACCGGTAATCGCGGTCTCGAACCCGTCGCGTTCGAGATACGAGCCGATCAGGTTCGCCAACGGTGCCTCGTCCTCGACGACCATCGCCCGCAACCCGGTCGACGGGCGCGGCGGCGCCGCAGGATCGCTGGTCGCGGTGGGAGTGCGAGCGGAGGAGTCCATGGTGTCCATCTTCACCAGCGGGCACCACTGTCGACGATGCCGTGGGGCTTCTTGAGCAAATCTTCATACGACCTCCACAGGAATCCAGGGGTAGGCACACCAGGCTGAAGGCACGAACCGGAGAAAGGAGGCGACCATGATGGGCTGGGCAGGTGAGCTGACCTGGACCGGATGGATCGTCATGGCCGTGTGCATGTTCGCATTCTGGGCGGTGGTGATCTATCTGGTGGCCATGATGTTCCGCACCGACCGCGCAAACGGGCCTGGCCGCACCAGCCCGGAGTCCGATCCGCTGCGGCTGCTCGAGGCGCGGTTCGCCCGCGGTGACATCGACTCCGAGGAATTCGTGGCCCGTCGCCGGCTGCTGATGCACCCCGGCGACACCACGTCGGTCGAGCACCGGCGGGGGCAGGTTCATGACTGAACTCGGCCGTCGATCCTTCCTTCTCGGATCAATACTTGCCGGAGCCGGAGTCCTGATGGCCTGTTCCGGGTCGGGCTCACCGACCGGCGCCCCCGTGCAGCCCTCGTCGACTGCGGTGCGCCGTCTCGAGCAACAACGCCGTCGCCCGGGTCAGCAGATGGTCTCGGCGCGGTTGACGCCGCGTCCGGTCGAGGTGGACCTCGGCGGGCGCATCGTCTCGACCTGGGGATACGACGACACTCTTCCTGGTCCGCTGGTGCGTGCCCGCGCCGGGGATCTGCTGCGGGTGGACGTGGACAACCAGCTGCCGGCGCAGACGAGTGTGCATTGGCATGGGCTGGCGTTGAGCAACGACATGGACGGAGTGCCCGGGCTGACCCAGGACCCGATCGCCGCCGGGGCGCGGTTCGCCTACGAGTTCACCGTCCCGGATCCGGGCACGTACTTCTACCACTCGCATTCGGGATTGCAGCTCGATCGCGGCCTCTACGGCGCCCTGATCATCGACGATCCGAATGAGCCCGGCGACTATGACCACGAGTGGATCGTGGTGCTCGACGACTGGCTCGACGGCACCGGCCGCACCCCCGACGATGTGGCCCGCGACCTCGGCATCGGCGCCACCGGCGAGAGTGGCGACGCCTCGATGGGCGGGATGGACCACGGCGCCATGGGCGGTATGGGCGGGATGGATATGGGGGCGGAGACGATGCTCTCCCCGCTGCTCGGCGGCGCCGGGGACGTGAGCTATCCGCTTTTCCTGGTCGGCGGACGGGTCCCGGAGGATCCGATGGTCTTGACCGCGACACCCGGGCAGCGGGCACGGATCCGGTTCATCAACGCCGGCGCGGACACCGCGTTCCGCGTCGCGCTCGGTGGGCACCGGATGACCGTGACCCACACCGACGGCTTCCCCGTCGTGCCGCACGACACCGATGCGCTGCTGCTCGGCATGGGTGAGCGTGTCGATGTGCTCGTCACCCTCGGCGACGGCGTCTTCCCCCTGTTCGCGCAGGCCGAAGGCAAGACCGGGCACGGGCAGGCGCTGGTGCGCACCGCCACCGGCGCGCTGCCCGCACAGACCCGCCCGGGCGAGCTGGACCGGCAGGTGCTGCTCGGCACCGACCTCGCGCCCCGGGACTATGTGCGCCTGGCTGAGAAGGAACACGATGTGTATCACAGCGTGGACATGGGAGGGACCATGTCGCCGTACCGGTGGACCCTCAACGGCCGCGCCCACCCCGACATCCCGCCGCTGAACGTGGCCGAAGGGCAGCGGGTGCGCATGCGGATGCGGAACATGTCGGACATGTTCCACCCGATGCACCTGCACGGCCACACCTTCGCGCTCACCGACACCGGCCTGCGCAAGGACACCGTCACGATCGGGCCGATGCGCACCGTGGAGATCGAATTCGACACCGACAACCCGGGCCAGTGGGCGCTGCACTGCCACAACGCGTATCACCAGGAAGCCGGAATGATGACCACCGTGTCCTACCTGGCCTAGTCCGGGGTGCGCCGGATGCGGGGATACCCCGTCGTTGGTTCACCTGGGCTCTGACCGTTCGAGGAAAGGATCCACTCATGAACAAGAAGACTCTCGCCGTCGGCGCCATGGCGCTCGCGGTGGTGTTCACCGCAGCCGCGTGCAGCGACTCCGACACCGGCACCACCGCCGCCACATCGAGCGCCACCACCTCGGCCACCACCTCCGCCGCCGACGACACGGCACCGCACAATCAATCCGATGTGATGTTCGCGCGCATGATGATCCCGCACCATGCCCAGGCGATCGAGATGAGCGACATGCTCCTCGCCAAAGAAGGTATCCCCGAGGAGGTGACCGCCCTGGCCGAACAGATCAAGGCCGCCCAAGGCCCGGAGATCGATGAGATGAACTCCTGGCTCGAACAGTGGGGCGAACCGCAGATGCCGGGTGGCATGCCCGGGCCGGGGCACAACATGCCCGGAATGACCTCCATGCCCATGACCTCTATGCCCGGTATGGGCCGCGGCATGCCCGATTCGGACGACATGCCCGGTATGGGTGGCATGGGCGGCATGGGCGGCATGATGAGCGCGCAGGATATGCAGGCTCTGTCCGACGCGCAGGGCACCGAGGCCACCCGTCTGTTCCTGACCCACATGATCACCCACCACGAAGGGGCGATCGACATGGCCGAAGCCGTGATCCGAGACGGGCAGTACCCCGACGCCGTCGAGATGGCCCGCACCATCGTCGAGACCCAGCAGCGGGAGATCGAGACCATGCGCCAGTTGCTGACCACCCTGTAACCGGTACCACCCGGTTTCCACTCGGCCCGCCACCCCAGGAGGCTTTGCGATGTCGCACCCGCAGCACGGACACCCCCACCCGGACCCGGCGCCCGCCGGACACGTTCACGGCGCCGAGGTCCAGAGCCCGCCCCCCGACGAGCATGATGCTCACGCCGGGCCGGGTGAGCACACCGGGCACGATGGTCACGATCGGCATGCCGGGCACGGGGCACACGGAGAAATGTTCCGCCGCCGGTTCTGGGTGTCGCTGGTGCTGTCGATACCGGTGGTGTTCTTCAGTCACATGGTCGCCGACCTGCTCGGCTACACCATGCCGAATTTCCCTGGGGCCATATGGATTCCCCCGGTGCTGGGCACGGTGATCTTCGTTTACGGCGGCATGCCGTTCCTCACCGGCGGCTGGGCCGAACTCCGCTCACGCCGGCCCGGGATGATGCTGCTGATCGCCATGGCGATCAGCGTCGCGTTCCTCGCCTCGTGGGTCACCACTTTGGGTCTCGGCGGGTTCAACCTGGACTTCTGGTGGGAACTGGCCCTGCTGATCGTGATCATGCTGCTCGGGCATTGGCTCGAGATGCGTGCCCTCGGCTCGGCCTCCGGCGCCCTCGACGCGCTCGCCGCGATGCTGCCGGACACCGCCGAGAAAATCACCGAGACCGGCACCACCGACGTGCCCTTGTCGGAACTGGCGCTCGGGGATCTGGTGCTCGTGCGCGCCGGAGCCCGGGTGCCCGCCGACGGCACCGTCACCGACGGCCGCGCCGAGGTCGACGAATCGATGATCACCGGCGAATCCAAGGCGGTCACCCGCGAAGTGGGTGACACGGTGGTCGCCGGCACCGTCGCGACCGACAGCGCCCTGCGGGTGCGCATCACCGCGGTCGGCGAGAACACCGCCCTGGCCGGCATCCAGCGGATGGTCGCCGACGCGCAGGCCTCCTCGTCCCGTGCCCAGGCGCTGGCGGACAAGGCCGCGGCGTTCCTGTTCTACTTCGCCACCATCGCCGGCGTCCTCACCTTCGCGGTCTGGACGCTGCTCGTCGGTAACGTCGACGAAGCGGTGGTGCGCACCGTCACCGTGCTCGTCATCGCCTGCCCCCACGCTCTCGGATTGGCGATCCCTTTGGTGATCGCGATTTCCACCGAACGCGCCGCCAAATCGGGGGTGCTGGTCAAGGACCGGCTCTCGCTCGAACGCATGCGCACCGTCGATGTGGTGCTGTTCGACAAGACCGGCACCTTGACCCAGGGTCGGCATCAGGTCACCGGTGTGGTCGCCACGGCCGGCACCTCCGAAGAAGACCTGTTGGCGCTCGCTGCGGCGGTCGAGGCCGACAGCGAGCACCCCGTTGCCCGAGCCATCGTCGCCGCTGCGGAAACTCGGGTCCCGGCCGCCGCGCAGGTCACCGCCACCGACTTTCGGTCCTTGCCCGGCCGCGGGGTCCGCGCGCTCGTCGACGACACCGAGGTGACGGTCGGCGGACCGGCCATGCTGGCCGACCGGCACCTGTCGGTGCCCGAGGACATCACCGCGGTCACTGCCGGATGGGTCCGGCGCGGGGCCTCGGTACTGCATCTGGCCCACGGGGACCGGGTGCTCGGTGCCGTCGCGCTCGAAGATGCCGTGCGCGAAGAATCCCGTCAGGCCATCGATGCCCTGCACGCCCGTGGGGTCAAGGTCGCCATGATCACCGGCGACGCCCGGCAGGTCGCCGACGCGGTGGCCGCCGACCTCGGGATCGACGAGGTGTTCGCCGAGGTGCTGCCCGAGCACAAGGACGCCAAGGTCACCGAACTACAGAATCGCGGGCACAAGGTTGCGATGGTCGGGGACGGGGTCAACGACGCCCCCGCATTGGCCCGCGCCGATGTCGGTGTCGCGATCGGTGCCGGCACCGATGTGGCCATCGAATCCGCCGGGGTCGTGCTGGCGGCGAACGATCCGCGGGCGGTGCTGTCGATCATCGCACTCTCGCATGCCAGCTACCGCAAGATGTGGCAGAACCTGGTGTGGGCCACCGGCTACAACGTCATCGCCGTGCCACTGGCCGCCGGGGTGCTGGCCTTCGCCGGGGTTGCGATCTCCCCCGCGGTCGCCGCGATCCTCATGTCCGTCTCGACCATCGTCGTGGCGCTCAACGCCCAACTGTTGCGCCGCCTCGACCTCGACCCCACCCGTCTGGCTCGTACCTGAACCGCCGTCCGATCGATCCGAAACGAGTTCCTTCTTCTCATGTCGAGTTTTTCCCTGCGCCGGTGGGCGCGTGTCCTGGTGCCTGTTGCTGCGGTGGCTGTGCTCGCCGGCTGTGCGACCGGTGAACAATCCACCACGACCACCGAGCCGGCGGCGGTCTCGGAGGTGCCCGGCGTCGCGTTGGAACCGGCCCTCGATCATCTGCACGGTCTGCACCTCGATTCCGGCGGTGTGGTGCTGGCCGGTACCCACACCGGCCTCGTCGAGATCGCCGACAACGGGCGCACCACCCGCGTCGGCGTCTCCGACGACGACTTCATGGGACTGACCGGGGCGCCGGGCACCGACCGTCTGTTCGCCTCCGGGCATCCGGGGGCGTCGAGTTCGGCGCCGAATCCGCTGGGGCTGATCGACAGCACTGATGGCGGCCACACCTGGATACCCAAATCCTTGAGCGGCGAGGTGGATTTTCACGCCTTGGCCACCGACGGTGAGCTGCTGGTCGGCTTCGACGGCGTCACCGGATTGCTGACCTCCACCGACGGCGGCAGCAGCTGGACCGCGGGCGCCCCGGTGGCCGCGGCCGCCCTCGCCGTCACCGACGCCGGGGTGTGGGCGACCACTACCGCCGGGTTGCAGCACAGCATCGACGGCGGGCTCACCTTCGCCGTGGTGCCGGACGCCCCACCGCTGGCGTTGCTGTCCGCGGCGCCGGATGGCTCGTTGTGGGGTATCGACACCGCCGGCACCGCGTGGCGTAGCCGCACCGGCCAGGCTTGGGAGCCACGCGCGGTGCTCGGGCCGGTCGAGGCAGTGCTGGCCGTCGACTTCGACACCGCCTACGCCGCGACCGCCCAGATGCTCTATCCGCTGAACTGACCCCGGAGGAGCATGCTCACTCCGCGACGGTGAACCCTCGAGTCGACTCGAAGGTCAAGCCGATACCCGGTCTCTACCGGTGTTCGGCCTGCCGCAGCACGGTGATCAGATCGGCGGTGCTCGGGACACCCCCGTGCCCGTCGGCGGTGCGGTAGACGCGGCACGTCAATCCGACGCCCTCGGTGGGGCCGAACGGATCGGTCCCGTCGATGCGGATGGTCGGGGATCCGGGGAAGGCGACGCGCTCGGCGGCCTCCGGGGTCTCGATACGCCGCAGCCGGATCGGGGTACCGGCGTTGCCGGTCGCTGCCAGGGCCTCGGCGAGGCGGTCGCGCATCAGCTCCCAGTTCGGGCAGCCGTCGAAGTACGGCAGTTCGATGTCCATCTCCACCCGATTCGCTCTCACTGGTTCTCGGTGGCGGGAACGGCCTCGGAGCGGCGTTCGAGCAGCACGGTGTCGCGCCAGATGCCGTCGAGCCGGCCGATGCGTTCGCGCACCCCCACGGTGCGGAAACCCGCCGAATGGTGCAGCGCCAGGCTGGCCCGGTTCTCCGGGAAAATCGAGGTCTGCAGCGTCCACAATCCGCCCTGATCGGCGGCGATGACCTGGGTGCGCAGCAGGGCCTTGCCGACGCCGCGCCCGCGCATGCCGTCGCCGACATACACCGAATTTTCGGCCACCCCCCGATAGCACTCGCGGTTCGATACCGGGCTCAAGGCTGCCCAGCCGACGACCTGTCCGTCGATCTCGGCGACCCAGCGATGCTCGGGCAACCACTGGTGCTCGAGGTGGTCGCGGCTGGGGACTTCGGTGGTGAACGTCGCGGCGCCGGTGGCGATGCCGTCGGCGTAGATGCGGCGCACCGCCTCCCAGTCACCGCCTGCGAGTGGGCGCACGGCCACGTCGGCGGGGACGTCCTCGGGGCAGCACGGGCGGGCGGTGAGCACCCCCATGACCGCATCGGCGGCACTGGGCAGGTCGCTGCAGCAGCTCGGGTTGATCCGCACCACGGTGCTGGTGCCCTGTTTGCCGGTGGTGACGAAGCCGACGTCGGCGAGTTTGCGGACGTGATGGGAGATGGTGGGCTGGCCGATCCCGAGCCTGTCGGCGAGCTCGCCGACGGTGATGCCGGACGGATGCGCGGCAACGTGGTGCAGCAGCCGCACCCGCGTGGGTTCGGCCAGGCAGGCGAACCATCCGGCGTAGGTGGCCGCGTCCTGCGGGCTCAGGGCGTCGAGGTCCACCTCCGCGCCGGGGGTCGCCGTGATCGGTAGACCGAGTGCTGTCATACCCCCACTATATCGATCGGCATCGATGGTTGCATACATCGACGACCATCGATACTCTGACAGCAGATTAGATCGATACCCATCGATGAAAGGATCTGTCATGAGCGAGTTGCCCATTGTCGTCGTCGGAGCGGGACCGATCGGCCTGGTCGCCGCCGCCCACCTGCGCGAACGCGGCCTCGAACCGCTGGTGCTCGAACGCGGCGACGCCGCCGGAGCCGCCATCACGCAATGGCACAGCGTCCGCACCTTCTCCCGCTGGGCCGAACTGATCGACCCCGCCGCCCGCCGCCTCCTCGACACCACCGGCTGGACCGCGCCCGAGGACGACGCCTACCCCACCGGCCAGGACTGGGCCGGGCAGTACCTGACCCCACTGGCGGATGCTCTCGGTGACGCGGTCCGCCTCGATCACGAGGTCGTCGGCATCGCTCGCCGCGGCCGCGACCGCATCGTCGACGCCGGCCGCGACACCGAACCCCTGTCGGTGCACGTGCGCCACCGCGACGGCACGGAAACCCGCCTGCTCGCCCGCGCCGTCCTCGATGCCTCCGGCACCTGGGGCACTCCCAACCCGCTCGGCGGCGAAGGCCTGCCCGCCCTCGGGGAACGCGCCGCAGCCGAGAAGATCACTTACCGCGTCCCCGACCTGGGCGACGATGCGGTGCGCGACCGCTACGCCGGCCGGCACACCGTCATCGCCGGTAGCGGCCACTCGGCACTCAACGCGATCGTGGCGCTGGCCGAGCTCGCCCGCACCGACCCCGGCACCCGGCTGACCTGGGCGGTGAGCCGCGGCGAGGTCGGCGCCGCGTTCGGCGGCGGCCAGGACGACCAACTGCCTGCCCGCGGCGCCCTGGGACTGCGCGCGAAAAAGGCCGTCGACGACGGGCTGCTCACCGTGGTCACCGGGTTCCGCACCGCCGCCGTCGAACCCGCCACCGACGGTCAGGTCGTCATGGTGTCCGATACCGGCGCCCGCCTCGAGGCGGTGGACGAGGTCATCGCCTCGACCGGCTTCCGGCCGGACCTGTCGTGGCTCTCGGAAATCCGTCTCGACCTCGACCCGGTGCTGCAGGCCCCGACCGCGCTCGCCCCGCTGATCGACCCGAACGTGCACTCGTGCGGGACCGTCTACCCGCACGGCGTCGCCGAGCTCACCCACCCCGAACCCGGCTTCTATGTGGTCGGGATGAAGAGCTACGGGCGGGCCCCGACGTTCCTGGCGATGACCGGCTACGAGCAGGTCCGCAGCATCGCCGCCGCCCTGGCCGGCGACCACGATGCCGCCGCCCGCGTCGAGCTGACCCTGCCCGAGACCGGGGTGTGCGGCGGCGCCGGAGTGTTCGACGACCCCGCCGCCGACACCGCCACCGAGGCCGCGGCCGGTGGGTGCTGCGGTGCGCCCGAGCCGCAGTTGGTCACCCTCTCCCGCACCGGCGGATAACGCCGGTGACCGACACGTCGACCCGCCCGCAGCCCGGCGCTCTCACCGGCGCCGGGCTGCGGCGGGTGCTGGCGGTGCTGTGCCTGACCGAGATCACCAGCTGGGGCATCCTGTACTACGCGTTCCCGGTCCTGTCGGTCTCGATCTCCGCCGATACCGGCTGGTCGCCCACGTCGATCACCGCGGCGTTCTCGCTCGGTCAGCTCGCCACCGCGCTCGCGGGTATCCCGGTCGGGCGCATCCTCGACCGGGTCGGACCGCGCACGATCATGACCGCCGGCTCGGTCCTCGCCGTCCCCGCGCTGGTCCTGATCGCGCTCGCCCCCACGCTGCCGGTGTTCTACGCCGGATGGCTGCTGGCCGGCACCGCGATGGGCGCGGTGCTCTACCCACCGGCGTTCGCCGCGCTGACCCGCTGGTACGGCGACCGCTCCGTGCACGCCCTGATGATCCTGACCCTCGCCGCGGGCCTGGCCAGCACCATCTTCGCCCCCTTGACCTCCGCAGTGGATCAGCAGTCGGACTGGCGCACCACCTACCTGATCCTCGCGGCGATCCTCGCCGCGATCACCATCCCCGGACACTGGTGGGGACTACGCGGATCCTGGCCCACCGCGGCCCCACCGGCGAACGGCGCGGCCCTGGGGCACCGGGAGATCGCCCGCAGCCCCGCGTTCCTCGCACTGGTGGCCGCGTTGGCTCTCGGTGCGTTCACCGCCTTCGCCGGGGTCTTCAATCTGGTGCCGTTGCTGCTCGAACAGGGCTTCTCCCCGTCGGTGGCGGCGGTGACGCTCGGGCTCGGCGGCGCCGGACAGGTCCTCGGCCGCCTCGGCTATCTGACCCTGGTCGCCCGTACCAGCGTCCGCAGCCGCATCGTGGTGATCCTGGCCGGCACCGCGGCAACCACCGCGCTGCTCGGGGCGGTGACCACGGCCGCGGCGTTGATCGGCGCGGCGATCGGCGCGGGACTGGTACGCGGATTGTTCACCTTGATCCAGGCCACCGCCATCACCGACCGGTGGGGCTCGACCCACTACGGCCGGCTCGGGGGGCTGATGTCCGCCCCGATCGTGGTGGTGATGGCGTTGGCGCCGTGGGCGGGAACCGCCCTGGCGTCGGCGACCGGCAGCTACGCCACCGCTTACCTCGTCCTCGCAGTCGTCGCCGTGATCGCCGCGCTCCTCGCGGTCGCGTCCGTGCCGCGCCTGACCGCCCCTCCGTCCACTGAAGGAACCTCATGACCGACTACGACGCCCTCGTCATCGGTGGTGGCCAGTCCGGCCTCGCCGCCGCCCACGCCCTATCCACCCGAGGCCTGCGCACCGGACTGCTCGAAGCCGGCGACGAGCCCGTCGGGGCCTGGCCGCACTACTACGACAGCCTCACCCTGTTTTCCCCGGCGAAATACAGCGCACTACCGGGCCTGGCGTTTCCAGGCGACCCGCAGCGCTATCCGCGGCGCGACGAGGTGGTCGACTATCTGCGTCGCTACGCCGCCGGACTCGACGTCGACATCGTGACCGGCTCCCGCGTCGAGACCGTTACCTACGACACGGGCGTCTACACCGCCCAGACCGCCGCCGGTGCCAGTGCCACCGCGCCGGTCCTGATCGCGGCCACCGGCTACTTCGGGTCCCCGAATATCCCGCCGCTGCCGGGCCTGGAGACGTTCGGCGGCACGGTGCTGCACACCAGCGACTACCGCGAGCCTGCTGCGCTGGCCGGTCAGAACATCATCGTGGTCGGTGCCGGTAACTCCGCGGTGCAGATCGCCACCGAGCTCACCGAGGTCGCCTCCGTCACCCTCGCCAGCCGCCGACCTCCGAAGTTCTTGCCGCAGCGACCGTTCGGCCGTGATGTGCATTTCTGGCTCACGATCACCGGAGTCGACCGCGCCCCGGTCGGGCCGTGGCTGCCTGCGCCGCCGACCCAGCAGGTCCTCGACACCGGCCGCTACCGCCGCGCCCTGGCCAGCGGCAACCCGCGGCCGCGGCCGCTGTTCACCGGGCTCGACGATCGCCGGGTGTTCTGGCCCGACGGCACGAGCACCACCGCCGACACGGTGCTGTTGGGCACCGGTTATCGCCCGCACCTGCCCTATTTGACGGGTCTCGGCGCCCTCGACGAGACGGGCCGGCCCCGGCGCCGGCAGGGCCTCTCCACCACTCCCCCGGGGCTGGGGTATGTCGGTCTCGAATGGCAGCGCAGTCTGTCGTCGGCGTCGTTGCGCGGTGTCGGTCGCGACGCGGGCCGGGTCGCCGATCGGGTGGTCGCCGCCCGGTCCCGACGCGCATTGCCCACCGGTCCCTGACCGGCGCTGCGTCCATAGATGTTCACGGAAACGGTGACACCATGGACGGCACACCGCCCGTCCCCTCGGGGGCGGGTTTACCTATCTCTCGTGCGATCCGTCGCCGATTCGAGACGGTGGGCGGCATGTCTGCCGCCGCATGCCCGCATCCGCGTTTACCATCTGTCTCAATGAGAACCCGCGTCGTCGAACGGGTTCCGGCCGACACGACCGCGGGAGCGGCGCTGATGGACATGGACGAACAGTTGCACCAGCTGGCGTGGCAACTCCAGCACAACGGACACGACTGGAGTGAAGTCGCCGCCGAGCTCGGCTGCGACGAAACCGTCGCCCGGGCCATGGCCGACCGATACCTCGCCGACTCCGAGACTCGAGCACAGAAGGACCAATTCTCGCTGTTCGATCTCTGAGCGGCGCACGTCATCCCGCGCTGCTGCTGTTACGCCAGCCGTCCGGCGGTCACGACACGGCGATCCGCGCCGCGCCACTGCGGCAGGTACGTCCGACGTGGCATCCGAGGGTCGACGGGGGCGCTATATCGATTCGCGACATGAGACTGAATTCGGCCGGCAGTTGTGGAGGCCGCCCGGGAGGGGGAAGTCTGGTATCGACGGCCATCGAGTGCCGTCGGCTCCCTGGACAGGTGGTGGATCATGGGCCATTCCGAGCGGGTGGACAGGGCCGCTATCGCCGGCGAGCTCGAACGCACCCGTGTGCATCTGCACCGGCTCCTCGCCGACGCTTCCGACACCTCGTTGCGGAGTCGATCGGCGGGGACGCGGTGGACCAACGAGCAACTGTTGTTCCACATGGTCTTCGGGTACATGGTGGTGGCGGCGCTGCTGCCCTTGGTGCGGATGGTCAGCCGGCTGCCCGCCGGAGTGGAGCGTCGATTCGCCCAGGTCCTCGATGCCGGTACGCGGCCTTTTGACGTGGTGAATTACTACGGTTCATGCGCTGCAGCCCTGGTGTTTGACCGGAACCGGATGGGCACGAAAGCCGACCGGGTCATCGGTGCGCTGAGCCGCCGACTGCAACGCGAATCGGAGCAGGCGTTGGGACGGGGAATGTTCTTCCCGGTGCGCTGGGACCCGTTCTTCACCGATTACATGACCATTGGTGAGCTGTACCGATATCCCGTCAGACATTTCGATTTCCACGAACGACAGCTCACTCTCGATCGTCCGCATTGAGTCAGAACTCAGGCTTCGAGGCAGCAGACTCTTCGATTCGGTTCTCGCGGCTTGGGCACAGGACCGAAACATCGTCCGGGATGCCTGAGGATTCCGACAAGATCGTGAGAATCCCTGACTGACACGAAATTGGAAAGCCGCAGGCCCGTGCGCCGCACTACTGACACCTCCGGCGGGAACCTACAGGTGCTCAGGTGCGGTCCTTCCCGGTCCCGATCCGGCAATACGGCACCCCGCACCAACTCGCCGACTGGATCACGATGATGCTCTCGCCGAGCGCGGATTTCCTCGTCGGCAGCGTGTTGACCGTCGACGGCGGAACCGATGCCTTGCTGCGGCCCGACGGCTGGCCGCGGCAGCTTCCGATGCGTGCTCTTCCGCGCATGTTGTGGACGATGTACCGTGCCCCTCGGGACGGCCGGGTCGCACAGTATTGAGGGTGCGGTCCACCGGTCGGCATCACAGGCGAGAGGACGGGCATGTCCGCATTCCGGCAGGCGATAGACGCACGCGACATGGATACGGTGGAGCAGATGCTCGCCGACGACGTGGTGTTCCGAAGTCCGGTCGCATTCAAACCCTATGAGGGCAAAGCGATCACGAGCGCGATCCTACGCACCGTCGTCCAGGTCTTCGAAGACTTCCACTATGTGCGCGAGATCGGCGAGTCGGGTGGCCGTGATCATGCTCTCGTCTTCGAGGCCAAGGTCGACGGACTGGCCATCACCGGTTGCGACTTCCTCCGATTCGACGACGACGGCAAGATCGTCGATTTCATGGTGATGGTTCGTCCGTTGCGTGCCGCGGAAGCGTTGGCCAAACAGATGGGCGAGCGGTTCGAATCGATCGTCGAGATGGCCTCGCGTAGGTCCTGATCATTCTCTACGACATTCGACCGGCGTCGCTGCTGTAGACCTTTACATTTTCCGATATAGGAATATGATGGCTGCATGGCGCGAGCGGCGACGACCTCCGACGCATTCAATGCGATTGCCGAGCCGCAGCGTCGCGAGATCCTGATCCTGTTGCGCGGCGGCGAGCGGCCGGTGAGCGACGTCGCGCAGGATCTCGGCATGAGTCAGCCGCAGGCGTCCAAGCATCTGCGCGTGCTGCGGGAGGTCGGGCTGGTACAGGTTCGCGGCGCTGGAAAACAGCGCCTGTATGACCTCGACGCCCGAGGGCTGCAACCGGTTCGCGAGTGGTTGGGCGGTTTCGAACGGTTCTGGAACGAGAGCTTCGATCGGCTCGACGAGTACGTCCACGACCTGAAGCAGGCGCGAAGAGAGGGAGATTTCGATGACAGCGAACAACGAGGCTGACGCCGCCGAGATGACCGTCGACCGTGAGGTTGTGGTGTCGCGGATGATCAGCGCACCAAGGGAATTGGTATTCGAGGCGTTCACGCAGGTTCGTCATCTGTCCCGATGGTGGGGGCCGGACGGATTCTCCTCCACCACCCGATCGTTCGAGTTCCGGTCCGGAGGAATCTGGGATTTCGTCATGCACGGGCCGGACGGGACCGACTACCAGGAGTGGATCACCTGGCAAGAGATCATTCCCTCCGAGCGAATCGAACTGCTGCACGGAGCCTTTCGCGATGATCCCGACGCCTTCACCTCAGTCCTCACCTTCGAACCGATCGGTGATCAGACCCGGATCGTGATGCGCACGGTGTTTCCCACCCGCGAACTCCGCGACGAGGCGGTGCAGCGCTATCACGCGATCGAAGGCGGCGAGCAGACGCTGGGCAATCTGGCGTCCTACGTCGACGAACTCGTCCAAGACGGTGCCGCCCCGAACGCTGCCACCGGGCGCGAGTAGGACAAGCGCATGTCTCTGGTTCGGGTACACAACTTCTCGGTCTCACTCGACGGTTTCGGCGTTGGCGAAGGCCAACAACTCGACGCGCCGTTCGGCCACGCCGGACATCGTCTCATGCAGTGGGCGTTTCCCACGCGGACATTCACCCAGATGGGCTTCCACGGTGAGGGCCCGGGCGATACTGGCGTCGACGAGGCGTTCGCGAGCCGGTGGGCTACCGACATCGGCGTCGAGATCATGGGGCGCAACAAATTCGGGCCGCAGCGCGGTCCCTGGGCCGACGAACAATGGCGCGGGTGGTGGGGCGACGACCCGCTGTTTCACAGCCCGGTCATCGTGCTCACCCACCACCCGCGTCCGACGCTGCAGATGAACGGCGGCACAAGCTTTCACTTCGTCGACGCCGCGCCCGCCGAGGCATTGCAGCGGGCCAGAGAACTTGCAGAGGGCAAAGATGTCCGAATCGGTGGTGGCACCACCACGATCCGCGAGTTCCTGGCGGCGGACCTGATCGACGAGATGCACATCGTCGTCGTGCCCATTCTGCTGGGTCGCGGTGAGCGGCTCTGGGACGGTCTCGAGGGTCTCGATGAGGGGTTCCACATCGAACCGGTGTCGTCGCCGAGTGGGGTTGTCCATCTGACGTTTTCGCGGCGGCAGGTGTGAGCTCGTGTTGAGGTTCGGGGGCGGGTGCGGCGGGTCTGGTCTCGATACGTCACTCGC
>NZ_JAPKFM010000024.1:0-96404 GCF_026262595.1 Gordonia aquimaris
ATCGGCGACCACACTCGTGCTGTCGGGCAGCGCCCTGCTGCTGACCGCAACACTGCTCATCACCTACATCAGCACCCGCCTGCACACCACCCGCCACTGAATACCGAGGTCAGACTTCTCGCGGCGCGCAGAGCGGACGCTACACTGCGACACCATGACCGATAGAGCAGGCGACCCAGCACCGAGTGTGCGATTCGACCCGTCATCTCCGGTCGAGCGCATGGTGCAACCCACCCCACGGGCGTTGGCCGAGCGTGCCGCCCACCTCATCGCCGCTGCGACCGGATCAACCGACGCGGTCGAGGAGGCTGCCCGTCGGCTACCGGCCTACCTCCCCGCGGCCGTGCGGTGGCAGCTGGTCGCAGCGGTCGAGGTACAAGCCGACCGTATCGCCCGCAGTCGCCACCCGATGCTGGCCGACATGTTCGGTGCCGGCCCGATCCCCTGGGCGTGCTGGCAGGCCGAGCTGATCGAACCCTGGCCGATCCTCGCCGACAGCGCCGCCCGTCTCGGCAAGGCGCTGCCCACCCTCACCGCGCCGGCGCTACAGGTAGCGATCCAGCAGTAAAGTGTCGTGCCACGCCCGACCAGCATCCGGGCCGGGCGTTCGGCTACCGGTCCGATCGCCAGTATCGATCCGATGTGGTGATGAGTGATCGGCCACCCCGACGACGACCAGCCGGGGGAGATGCGGCAGACAGGCCGACGGCCCGCGCCTCCAGGTAGGAGACGCGGGCCGTCGGGAGTGCAGCAGGACGCTAGCTCAGCGTGGCGCCCTGTCGGTGGGGGAGGTGCCCCCCTGATGCCCGATGTGCGCCCCGTCGGTGGGAGAGGTGCCCCCCTGATGCCCGATGCGCGCACCGTCGGTGGGAGAGGTGCCCCTCTGATGGGGAGCCTTCGAGGAAGACCTCGGAGCCACGTCCGTGGGGGAGGTACCCCCCTGATGCGGCACCGACGGTTTGGCGTGAGTGGGCGGGGTGTAGACATAGCCGTCCGGGCCGCCCCCGGCACTCGCAGCGCCGGCAGCCAGGGCCGAACCTGCCACCGCTGCGGCCGCCAACCCGGTAACTGCGGTGATACGCAGCTGGCGAGTGAACAGTCGTCGTCGTTCTGACATGGGTGATCTTTCCCCTTCGTTGTTGGTAGTGCAGGACAGATATGTTTGTGGCGCACAGTATTTGACGCCAATTACCCTGTCCTGGTCCCGACCGGGACAATAATGAGATGCGTCCGACTGCCGGGAATGTTCCCCAACACCCCACACCAGTTGGTGTCCACGAGTGATCCCGTGCTGCGCAGCGGGCCCGTGCGTCACAGCATCGACCAGGCGACCAATGCGCAGACCAGAACCGCCCACGTCCAGACGCCCAGTGCCAGCGACCCCAACGCCCGAGCGCGCTCGGAGGCATGGTGGGCACCAGCGTGGTCGCCGGTGAGCCACAGCCCGGTGACCCGGGAGGCATGGTGGAGTGCGACGATCCCCAGCGGCCAGAAGAACACCAGACCGACACCGGCCCACCCGGCATGGGGGTCGGGCATGTCCGGTGCGTCCGGTGCGTTCGGGTCGGGCGTGGTGGAAGTGTCGGTGTTGCGTTGACGCGGATACATGGAGCTCCTCACTCGAGGCTGGGGCAGGTGCCAACCTCGTGCCGATGACAAGTGGCTTGGGGCCGGGGGCATCGAATCGGGGAACCCGGGGGTCACCCCCAGGGGCGCTGTGTCACTGCAGGATCGGATGACGAGTAGCGGTGAGGAGTCACCGACGCCGCCCGGGCGTAGGCAGACATGACGCTGGGGCCGCCACGCGAAGCGTGAACGGCCCCAGCAGGAGGTCAGTAGTAGGAGTAGGAACTGGCCGAGGCCAGGGCGGTGGCGATCACCACCGCGTAGAACACGATCACCGCGACGGTCAGGACCGCCCAGATCGCCAGCGCGACCTTGCCGAGTGTTTTGGCGCGACGGGAGGCGTCTTCTGCGGCGATGTGATCTCCGGACAACCACAGCCCGGTCACGTTCGACGAGTGAGTGAACGCGGCAAACGCCAACGGCCAGAAGAAGATCACGGCTGCTACCGCCCAGCCGACATTCGTGGCCGGCATCGGGGTGCTCGCGCGCTGCGGCGCGGGCGGCGGCATGGTCGGGCGCGGCGATGCAGACGGTGACGACTGAGAGGGATACATCAGGAAGCTCCTTGTTGTCGGTGTTGTGTGGTGTAGCGCATTCGCAAAGACACAGATGAGATGCCGGGACTCCAGCCGGAAGTTCCCTTACCGCCGTGTGCTCTGGAACACACACAGTGTTGGTGTGTGCCGACGCACGGCACGAAAGGGTGCGACCACAGTCGTGGCCAGGGCCAGACGGAAACGGGCAGGCCGCCGGGGGGGGGGCCGCCGGTAGTGGAATGCCGCTGGGTCCGAGCGCAGGGCGAGGACGTCTGGATAGCTGGCGGACCAGGCCAGGGCGAGACAGCGGTGGGAACAATCGCCGGTGGCCGTAGCATCAGATGCTGTGAGTAGCCGCCGGCACCAGTGGGCGGTGACAGCACATCCGATACTCGATTGGAGACTTCGCCCATGCCTGAGGAGCCGTCGCTACTGGCGTCGCTAGGCATCGATGTCGATGCGTTACCACCGCCGCCGGCAGGGGTGTGGGACCACGCGGTGCAGGCCGCGTTCGATCCGTCGGCGACTGCGGACCCGGACACGGTGCCCGACATGGATGACACCCCAACGCCCGACGATGACGACATGATCATCACCGCAGACGACGACGCCGATCACACCGATGTCGCCACCGCTGACCATGAATCCGGCGACGAGTCGCCGGATTTCGCGGCGGTCGCTGCCGAGGACATCGACGTCGATCCCGGCACCCACGCAGAACACTACGACGAGGCTGCCGCGCTCAGCCACGACGTCGACGGCGGCGATGACGAGGGACAGTACGATCTCTGAAATGGTCAGTGCGATGAGCGCACCGAGGTGGGGGAGTTGATGGACGAAGCGGAGCTACTGGTAGCGGCCCGCAGCGGCGACCAGCAGGCCTTCGCCGACCTCGTCGGCGCGCACCGCACCCACGTGTGGGCGGTGTGCCTCAACATCTGCACCAACACCCACGACGCCGAGGACGCCCTGCAGAACACGTTGGTCGCGGCGTGGCAGAACCTGCACAAATTTCGTGGCGAGGCCAAGTTCTCGACCTGGCTGCACCGCATCGCCGCCAACAACGCGCTGGCGATCGTACGCAAACGCAAAGCCAACACCCACCTCACCGACTTCACCGACCCTGAGCAGCCGATCCAGCTCGTCGACGACGACGGCAGCGCCGCGTTCGACGAGCAGATCGCGCTGCGGGACGCCGTCCGTGACGCCCTGGCCGCGTTGCCCGAGGACTTCCGCGAAGCGATCGTGCTGCGCGAGTTCGGCGACCTCACCTACGCCGACATCGCCGCCCACCAGGGTGTCGGCGTACAGACGGTCAAATCCCGACTGAACCGAGCTCGCACCCAGCTGGCCGCCCGTCTGCGCGAGCATGACCCCAGCCAGTCCTGAGACGAACTGAGGCGGGGCCAATCGGCGGCCCTGCGCGCACTTCATCCCGAGGGCATACGGTGAGTGAATACCACTGCGGCCGTGCCGCACTGTTGCGGCACGGCCGTCATGGATGGCAGTGGCTGGTGCTGTGGGGCTGCGGCTGTCCGGAGTCTGTCAGACGATCGTGTCGTCGTAGCCACCGCTGGTGTCGGGGCCTTCCGGGCTCGGGCTGGGGTCCTCACCGTAGGTGTTACCCGAATCGTCGGAGTAGGAGTCGATCTGGCCGTCGCCGTCGTAGTCCACGCCGTAGGTATCGAGTTGGCCGTCGCCGTCGGTGTCGGCGCCGTAAGAGTCGAAGGTGCCGTCGCCGTCGGTGTCCACGGCGATGCCGTCGGCGCGGCCGTCGCGGTCGGTGTCGGCGACCAGCGTGTCGATCTGGCCGTTGCCGTCGTAATCGACTGCGGTAGCCACGATCTGACCATCGTCGACCATGTCGATCTGGGTGGTGTTGCCGGCCTCGTCGACATGGGCGATGGTGTCGACCTCGCCGTCGTAGTCGGTGTCGGAGATGATCTCCACCCCACCGTCGGCGGTGGGCGCTGCAGCGATATCGACCAGGCCGTCGGCGTTGGTGTCGGCCTCCATCAGGGTGACATTGCCGGCCTCGTCGTAGTGCACGGCCACATCGTTGCCGGCGCTGTCGGTGGTGTAGCTGACGTTGTCCTCACCGCCGACCGGTGCCGGCTGCTGCTGCGCGGCCGCGGGTTCGGCAGCCGACGCGGGCTGCGCCGCGGGGGTGGGTGTGGCGGCCGGATCGGTGGACTCGTCATACGGGCGGTCCGGGCTGATGGTGGGCTGCGCGGGCGTGGTGTTGGTGGCGGTGCTGTCCGACATGATTGTTTTCCCCTCGAAATGATGTGTCAGGCGAACGTGTCGGAAGTCTGATGTCCCCCGACCATCGTTTTGTTCCCGCCGACACCCTAACCGGTCACATCGACCTACGCGTGAGCCGTATGAACTGCAGTTTTCTGCTCAGACAGGGGTGTGCTGTCGATACTGCACCGCCAGGTCTGCGAAGTATCGGCGGCCGGCGGCGACGTAGCGGCCGACCTCGGGGTTGGCGATGGCGTCGGTGCGCAACTGGTGGGCCAGGGAGGCGGCGATCAGGTCGGCCACCACCGCAGGATCGACCCCGTCGGCGCCACCCCAGAAACGAGGATCGCTGTTGTTGAGCGCGGCCGCTGCTGCCCGCAGCTCCGCACAAGTCGACGGGCAATGCGCACCCCGGCTGGCAACCGCAGTCAGGTCGCTGACCATGCGCCGCAACGCGGTGCACGGGTCGCCGCCATGCGCTGCATCATTCACGTGAACGACTCCTATCAGCTCGTGGCCACCGCCCGGTTCGCCATCGGCACCATTTCTCCCCCTCGAAAGGGCGGTGCCGTTCATCATCACAGCACAGTCGGACAGACTCGCCGCCGCTGTGCGGCCACCCGCGCTGCGGGTAGCAACAGATCCGGCCCGCCACTGGATCGTGGCGGGCCGGATCGCGCGGATACTGCTCAGGAAGCGGTCAGTAGGGGCGATACACCTTGAGCTGGCCGGCGTCGCCGATCGGGTCGCCGTAGCCCTTGCGGGTGAGGTCATCCCCGCCGGGATCGCCGAAGTCCTGGGTGACCACCAGGTCCAGGACGCTGCCATTCGACGACCCTTCGGGTGCGGGCAGGGCGCCGCCGGGATCGGCGGCGAATGCGGCTCCGGCTCCGAAGGTGGCCAGCCCGGCGGCGAGCAGGGTGCCGGCGAGGACGCGGCGGATCGGTGTTGCAGCCATGAATCGGTGCTCCTATCGAGTGATGTTCGGTGTGCCACGGTGTGGCGTATGGACACCGATCAGATGCACGGAGCAGCCGGGAAAGTTCCCCACCGTCACCTGTGACCTACGCCACCGACTGCCCTCGGTGACTGCCGCTCTGGGGGCGCGAGCCGCGCGGTTACGCTGAGTTCGCTGCCGGGGAGAGGGTGCACACGGTGCGGGTGACCGAGGACAAACAGCGGCGGGTGGCCGCGGCGTGTGCCCGCCAGTGGGGGCTGATCACCTCGGCGCAGATCGAGATGCTGGGCCTGAACCGCCAGGACACCAAACGCATGCGCGAGGCCGGACTGCTCATCACCCTGCAGCGTGGCCTCTATCGCCATCACAGCGTCACCGAAACCGTGCCGACAGTGCTGTCTGACGCACGGTGTGCCTGGCTGCTGACGCGCCCGGCGATGTGGGGTGAGGACCGGCTGGCGTTGCCGGCCCCGGACGCGGTGCTGACCGCGACGACAGCACTGACCCTGCACGGCATCACCCCCGATGCCGGCGTGGTGGTGCCGGAGATCGCCATGAACACCCAACGGTCCTACCGATCGACCGCGCGCATCCTGGCCCCGCCCGATCGGCTCGACTGGGCGCAGGCGCAAGTGATCGACGGGCTCCCGATCGCGCGACCGATTCCCGCGCTGGCCGCGGTCATCGCGGCTGCCTCGGCGGATCACCGCAACCCGCGCAGCGCGGAGCTGACGTCGTTCGTGGCCGCCGCAGTCGCGCGGATCTGCGACGACGCCGCCGACCGGCCGGAGGGTGATGCGGTGATCGGGCAGGTGGCCGGTGTGGTCGGCCGCCGCTCCACCCAGGTCGTCGACGTCGCGCAGATGCTGGCCACCCTCTGTCGTGAGGCCGGAGTGTCCGAGGACATCCTGGCCCAGACGGTGCTGGTCGGACGATGGAATCTGGCGGTACCGGTCGACCGCACCCGCCAGGCGGTCGCAGCTGTGCTCGCCGCCGCGTTCACCGCACCATCCGTGTCGCTGCCCGTGGTGCTCGCCGACCTGTTCAGTGTCGACCCGCACCAGTTGGGGCAGGTGTGGCGGTGCGCGCACCGCGGGTGTCCGGACCGTGCGACCGGGTCGGGTTACTGCTCGCGCCACCGCGTCCTGGAGGTCCGCGACCGCACCACCCGTCCGGTCGCCGACGGCGACGAGATCGCCCGGTCGGGGTTCGGCATCTACGGTCGCCTCGACGACGACGGACACACCGTGCTGTGCCACGAATGTGGCCGCCGCCTGCGGCACATCAACGCTCGACATCTCGCCGGCCACGACATGACCGCCGCCGAGTACCGTGTGGCTCACGGGATTTCACCGAGGGTCGGGCTGATCAGCGGCGACAGTCACCGCCGCCGCGCGCAGAACTCCTTCGACCAGGGCAGACCAGACCTGCTGCGTCACCTGCGACCCACCGCCGCGCAGCGACGACCACCACCGGACTAGGCTGAGGGTAGGTAGCGGCACACCAGACAGTGCCGACGCATGGTAACGCGAACACCACACCCACGGGGCCTCCCAGCTGGTGTATCGGATGGGGTGGGTAAACTTCGCGCTTACTGGTAGCGATGCACCATCCCCAGCATCGACAATCACGCTTATACGTCCCTAACGTGTTGGGCGAGCAGCATGTTCATCACCTGATGCGCGGCTGAGCATGGTCGCTGTCGCCGCGCGATGGTGGTCATAGCGTTGCCCGCAGCCCGCACACACCATCGCACCGTCGACAACGGTGCGTGTGGCGCTGAGGTGACCGCAAGCAGGATGCGTGCGCGACAACCCCGACGCAGACACGGTGGTCACCGCTACTCCCTCACGGGCGGCCGCAGCCACCAGCAACTCCCGCAGCGACCCCGGAGCGGCGACCCTGCGCCGCTGCGCGACCGCACGCCGGACCTGCGGATGCAGCGCACTGTCACCACGCGCCGCCGCCGCCGACACGTCCGCAAGCGCCAGGTCGTCGACCACCACCCGGCCGGCCAGATCGACGAGGTGGGCGGCGACCTGCCGGTAGAAGTCGCGGCGCCGGCGCATTGCTTTGCGGCGAGAGTGTTCCTGGCGTCGCCACACCGGAATATCGGTGTGCCGCCACCGCTGCAGCACCCCGATGATGTCGGCGGCACCGTCGGGTGGCTGTTGTGACCACTGCTGATGCAGCCACGCCAGCCGCCCTGGCCCGGCCCACTGGGCCACCTCGGTGTGGTGCAGCAGCTGTGTCGGGTCGCCAGGGTGGGGGAGGGGGCCATGCGCGGCGAGCCAGTCGACCACCGCCGCCCGGGTCTCGAGCATCGCCTCGGTACGCTGCGCGCCGAGCGTCGCGGCGTAGCCGACCTGATCGGGCACCGACCGCGGTAGCCGCACCTGCCCGGTCATCCCGTCAGCGTCGACCGACACCAGCTCACGCAGATGCTCGCCGATCGTGATCGGCCGGCTGGCCCGCCAGTCGGCAACAATCAGACACTCGCCGTCCTCGCGCCATCCCAACCGCACCGCCACATCCGGCCCCGTCCGCGCGAGGTCTGGCGGGTCGCTGACACGTGCTACCAGCGAGATCTGCGCACGCCGCTGGTCACTGACCCGCCACACCGTCAGCCGCGCCAGCAGGATCTCGGCGTCGGCGGGCAGCATGCGATGCTGCTGAACAGGCACCTCGATCCATTGCGGTTGCCCATCGGTTTGCCCGCACCGCATCCGGACCGTCACCCGCCCGCGGCGGCGTTGCTCGGCACGCGTCAACGCCGCCCACTGCTGCGGATCAGTCCACGGCACCACCAGCAGGTTGCGGTACCGTCCGGCCGGATCCGCGACGGCCTGCGGGCTGCGCGGCGGACCGCCGGCCTCACGCTGCAGCTGCACGGTGATGGTGCCGGTGCCGTCGAACCGGCGCCGGTTGAGATTGGCGCTGCGTCCTTGTTTGCGTTGTGCCGCTATCTTTTTCATTGTCGATTTGTGGTCGGCGACCACCGCATTGAACGTGGCCCAGAACAGGTCGCCGTCGGTGCAATACTGCTGGTAGAGCTGCTTGTGCCGCGCATACAGCTGCTGATGGATCTCGCGGATCTGTGGGTCGACCAGCTCTCGGGCCTGGTTGATCTCGGTGCGTCGGCGCACACGAGCATCCCGCACGGTCTTGCGTGTCTCGGCCAGCCGCGCCGCCGTCGGACCGGTCACCCGGCGGCGGGTATCGCCGCGCAGCGTGGCCACCACCTGTTCGGCCGCCTCCACCTCACGCTGGGCGGCCGCTAACGTCTCCTCGGCCGCGGCGACCTGCGGCACCTGCGACCACACCGCCTTGAGTGCCGCATCCACCTCGTACTGGGCGGTGACCAACTCATCACGCAACGCATGAGCCAACCGCAACTGTCCCTGCACCGCCGGCGGCAACTCCCACCGGTAATGCACCCCCATGGTGACCGCTACAACCGCCACCCGCCCGTCCCTTCACCCCACTCGCCAGCCGATTTCGGCTCAACTGCCCGCATCGTAGGCCACCACAGTCCCCGCCAGTCGGGAACGGTATCGCGCCGCCGGGCTGTCGGCAGCTGCCCGCGAGGGCAGGAGCCCCGCCCGGCGGACTACACGCTGAAGACGAGATACATCAGACACATCACGAATCCAACCGCCACCGCGACCACGAACACCGTCAACGCGCCCGGAGCCTTGTCGAACGCCCAGAACAGGGCCGCGACCGCAGCCACCACCACCGCGAGCATCACCGCCGCCACCGCCCCCGATCCGCACAACGTCAGGGCGCCGAACCAGCCGGTCAGCAGACCGCCCAGGGCCACGACGATCACGACGACGGCCGGACCGTCGACCAGGGACTGGTCAACAGTATGTTCGCCAGTGACGCCCTCGGCGGATGCCGACTCGGTGCGCAGGTCATTGTCGTCCGTCATCGCCATGTTCTCCTTCGCTCATCGTCGTGTTGGCAACGACGATCAGATGCAGCGATGAGTGGCTGATGTTCCGCAGAGCAACAGGATTGGGCAACCAACGACTGAGGGGTGCGAGAACTCGGTCTGCTGGACGTAGGGCTTCCCGGCGCAACGAGGCAGAGCCTGGCTCTCGCACCCCCGAGCCGTGACATTACCACTACACTCGAACCTGTGTTCGACGTCCGGGATGCTCGACGTGGGTGCGATCGACCCGTCATGCGGCCGTCCCGCCCGCTTTCGCAGACGGTGGATCGATCCCTGCGGGGCACGTGCGTTCGGGGCGCGGGTTGAACCTCTGTTGCCGGCACATCAGATCGTCTGGCTTCGACTGGCGAACGGTCTATGGAGAGGGATCTGCCGAATGCGTGTCGCCAGTGCGAATCATCTGTCGACAGCCACGATCATGCTAGGGGTGCCACCCGAAGCGATCACCGTCCACGAGGAGGACAACACATGACGGAGGACATCGACGCGGCCAGCTCGTCCGACGGTCCAGCCGATGATTGGTCCCTACCACCTGCAGGTTTCTGGGAACAGACCCACGAGCTTCTGCGTCACGAACGCGAACTATGGGCCGACGGCATTGATGCACCCGCGTGGTGGCCTTCAGGGCGCGAGACCGACCGGCCTCCGGGATCGAGCAGCCCTACTCCCACGGGCCCGGCCTAGAAGTTCGACCATCGTGCTGCTCACTCTCTCGGGCGAGGTGCTGACATAGGTGACGATTATCGGCGGCGCACATTTGGCTCAATGACAAGCAGGTCAGTGGGCACGCCTATGTCCTGTCTCCTCTGATGTGGCGCAGTTTCGGGTGATCTGACGTATTCGCGCGGCGTGTCTCAGTTCAATGGGCGCAACTGAACTGTTCTGTCTCATTGCAGTTGGCGCATGGCCCTCCCGATCACGTTGTGGCGCAACAACTATGACGACACGGTCTGTGGCGGCACCAGCGGCGGGTCGGCGTCGGCGGTCCTCAATCCGGCCTCGGCAAAGAACCGGGGAAGGCGTTCATTCAATGATCTACGTCAGATCAACTGAGGCGGCGCGCCCGTACGTTCGTCTCAAACAATCTGACGCACCGCAGGTCAGGGAAGTGGGCCGTATCAGATCAACCGAGACGGGACAGCCTTACCCTTACGCGCCCGTCGGCTCGAAATGGTCCGGCTGATGCGCAACCGGTCGATCGTCTCGGGCGATCGTCAACAGCTGCTCGTGGCCTGGTTCCATGCCGCGGCCATAGGGCGAGAGTCGCCTGCAACGCGAGGTTTCCTCCGGATGCAACGGTGCCCGTCTCTGTGGCCCGAACGGGCGACCAGCGGCATGGCGTCATGGTCCTGTTGCGCCCCGTCGATACCCTCAGATCGCCACGGATGCAGGTCGGAGTTCTGGCTGCGTCCGTACGACGAATCTCGGTGGGCCTTGTTCGTCACATGCGGCATAATGCGCGATCGGCCTGCGTTAGACTGTAACGGAATCGGTGACACCTGTTGGAAGTGCTTTATGAGGACCGGAAGCTCCAGAAGTTGTGCACGGACGAGCGCGCGATGCGGAAGAAGCGTGGTGACATCGCCGCGAAGCTGCGTCTGCGAGTAAACGCTCTGCGCATAGCCACAAACGTTGGCGAACTGGAAACCATCGACCCGCTGGGCTACTGGCACCAGCTTCATGAGGACCACGCCGGCGAGTGGGCCGGGAAGCTCAGCGGCAACTACAGGCTGCTGATTCGCCCCGAAGGCGAGGTAGAGCCCTGGGACGCGGTCACCGTCACTGTCACCGAGATCAATGACTACCACTGAGAGGAGAAGCCAATGACTACCACCAACTACGCCGTCGCCCCCGGGGAGTACCTGGAGGAGTGGGTCGACGACCAGGGCTTCTCCCAGCAGCGCGTCGCCGAGATGCTGGGCTGCAGCCGTAAGCAGGTCAACGAGATCATCCACGGACGTGCTCCGATCACACCAGATACCGCGGGGCGGCTGGAGCGTGTCGTGGGGATACCCGCCGACGCGTGGCTGCGATACGAAGCCGCGTACCGTGCGGACCTTAACCGCATAGCCGACGAGGGGGACCTGGCGCAGCACGCCGGCGTCATTGACTCGAACGCGGCGACCTACCTGCGCAGCCTCGGCGCGACCACCGCCACGCGAGCCAATCCGGGCCGACTGGTGTCGGACTTCCTCGCCTTCCACCGCTGCGGGACATGGGAGGTCTACGAGCACCTCCATGAGACCGCGTCGCAGGGGGACTACGCCCTCGCGGCGTTGAAGGAGTCCGGCGCCGACGTCGCGCCGACCGCTCTGACGACATGGCTTCGCGCCGCGGAACTCACCGAGCCGTTCGAACGAGGCCGGAAGTACGATTACGACGGGGCGCAGCTGCGTGCCGCGCTGCCGGAGCTCCGTGCCCGGGCCGCGTGTCCCGACGCCACGATGCTCCGTGACATCGCCAGCCTGCTCTCGGAGGTTGGTGTCGTCTTCGTTGTCGTCGAGCCTCCGAAGAACTTCCCGCTGCTCGGGATGACACGGTGGATTGACAAACGGGTTCCGGTGATCCAGCAGACGGGCCGTTGGGGCAAGGACGGGTTCGTGACCTGGACCTTGTTCCACGAACTCGGTCATGTGCTCAACGACCCCCGCGGTGAGATGCACCTGGAGTACAAGACGGAGAAGAAGCGCACCAGCGCCGCCGAGAAGGGCGCGAACCAGTTCGCCTTCGAGACACTGTTCGGCGAGCAGGGCATCGCGCCGTTCGAGGGGCTCAGCCGGGACGGCGAGATCGTCCACGCCGCGAGGCAGGTGGGGATTTCTCCGGGGGTAGCTGTGCACCAGATGCACCGCAAACGCCTGCTCCACTACCGGTTCGGGAACAACCTCTCCGTCGATCTCAAGGGCACGTTCACCGCGTAGTCGTCAGTACGCGCTCGATCACCGATGCTGGCAGCGGCCCAGTCGCTGCCGGCTCTGCGCATGCACGACATGAGCCTCGGGCGACTCTTCGATTGTCCCTACGCCGATGTAACGTTTCCGATACATTCTGGCGGGTGACCGGGACCGATTGAGGGCAACACATTGGCTGACGCAGCGAACAGTACGACCGCACGGATCGTGTGGGACACGGCCGACAAGTACCTCCGACACATAGTCGACGAGGAGGACTACGGCGACTACATCCTCCCGTTTACGGTGCTCCGCCGGCTGGAGTGCATGCTCGCGGACACCAAACGGGAGGTGACTGCGTTCGTTGCCTCCCTCGCAGGGATGCCGCCCCATCTGATCGACATCGCGGTGAAGGACAAGTTTGGGCTGAGCTTCTACAACATCTCACCGCTCGACCTCGCGACGATCGCTTCGGTCGACGACAACGTGGCTAACTCCTTGCAGAGCTACATCGACGGTTTCTCGAACAACATCGCCGACATCTGGACCTCTTTCGAGTTCAACCGCCGCGCGAAAGTTCTCGCCGACGCCAACCGTCTCCACTCTGTGGTGAAGCACTTCTCGAAGCTCGACCTGTCACCAGGCCAACTCGAGAATACCGCCATGGGCGACGTCTTCGAGGACGTGATGTACCGGGCGTTCAACAAGAAGGGCAAGGCCGCAGGTAACTTCTACACCCCACGCGATGCGATCAAGCTCATGGTGGACATCTTGATCACCAACGATGACGATGGCCTCGCGGGCGAGAGCGCCTTGCGCTCAATCTACGACCCCACGGCCGGCTCCGGCGGCATGCTGCTCGTCGCGCAGGACGCGCTCAAGCGGATGAACGGAAATATCGACGCCACGCTCTACGGGCAAGAACTCATGCCGTCGGCGTTCGCACTCGGCAAGGCCGACCTGCTGATCCAGGGCGGCCGGCCAGACGCAATCAAGCAGGGCAACACCCTCATCGAAGATCTGTACGCGGATCAGACCTTCGACTACGTGCTCTCCAATCCTCCGTTCGGCAACGATTGGGAGGCGGACGAGAAGGCGGTCAAGGAACAGGCAAAAGTTCATGGTTCGCGATTCAGCCACGGGCTGCCGAGTACCAGTGACGGTCAGATGCTGTTCCTCGCGCATTGCGCCTCCAAGCTCAGCCCGGCAGCGAAGAATGGTCAAGGCGGTCGAGCAGCCGTCGTCTCGAACCAATCGCCGTTGTTCAACAGCGACAACGGGCCGAACTCGATCCGCCAATGGCTCCTCGAGAAAGACCTGATCGACGCAATCGTCGCACTGCCGACGAACATGTTCTACGGCACCGGTATCGCGACGTACGTCTGGATCCTCGACACGAATAAGGCCCCTGAGCGCAAGGGCAAGATCCAGCTGATCGACGGCTCCGGCCAGTGGGACTCTCTGCGGAAGCCCATGGGCGACAAGCGCCGCGAGATGGGGAAGAACCGTCGGAAGACGCTGATGGAGGCGTACAAGGCGTTCGATCAGGCCGACCCTGCGATCTCTCGCGTCATGATTCCCGAGGACTTCATGTTCCGCGACGTTCCCGTGTACAAGCAGGCGCGTTTCGCCACGCGCTTCAACGACGAACTCGTTGAGCCACTGCGAAGCCGACGCGACTTCACCGAGGGTCACGCCGCGATCCTGCGCTCCCTCGACGGCACCCCGTGGAACGACCTCCCGAAGGCGTTTCCGGAGGCCGCGAGATCGGCTGGATTGAAGTCCCCAGTCGGTTTGGTCGATGCCGTCATGAAGGCGATGGCTGTGGAGGATGACTCCGCACCCCTGGCAGTCGATCGTAAGGGCAAACCCGTGATCGTCCCCGGGTGGAAGATCACGGAGCGCGTGCCTCTGAGTGAGGATCTGGACGAGCACATGGAGCGCGAAGTGCTGCCGTATGCGCCTGGAGCTCAGTGGGACGAGACGAAGGCGAAACACGGCACGGACATCCCGTTCGCCCGAATCTTCTACGTGCCTGAGGAGCCGCGCCCCCTCTCGGAGATCGACTCCGACGTTGAAAAGATCATGACCGAGCTAGGTGACTTGTTCCGAATTGTGGTCACGAAGTGACCGCCTTTGCTCCGGTCTGGAAGTTCGCAGTAGTCGGTCCTGCGACCCCCGAGTTCAAGTCTTTGGTTGAGGGGACCGATGTCACCTTTATGCCGCTGGAGGCGATATGGCCGGGTGCCAGCTGCGATTACGGTCGTACCTTGCCGTGGTCGCCGAAGCTGAGCTACGCGCAGTTCCGACGCGGCGATATCCTCGTGCCGAAGATCACGCCGACGTTCGAGGCCGGACGCACGATCATCGCTGAGACCCCATCGGTCGTTGGTCTCGCCTCCACTGAGGTTCACGTCGTCAGGGCAAACGAGGACACGGACCCTAGATTCCTGCAGTACACGTTTCAGAGCCAGCCGTTCCTGGACGAGGGTGCTCATTCGCTACAAGGCGTGGGCAACCTCCGGCGGATAACTCCGCGCTTTGTACACGAGTACAAAGTGCTGGATGTGTCGCGCGATGATCAGGCCCGCATCGGCAAGTACCTAGACAGGGAAACAACTGAGATCGAAGAGATCATCGGCCGGCTCGATGATTTGGCCAGTACGTTGCGGCACCGCGAATCCCTTGTTCGTACAGCCTTGGTGTGCGGCATTTCCGCAAGTCATCACTCCAACCAAGTTTCCAGCCGCTCGCCTTTGTCTGGCATTCCGGATCACTGGCAACGCACTAAGTTCGGATACGACTTCACTGAGAGCACCGAGCGGAACGACGACAACCCGCCAGGCCCACTCCTGTCGATCTCCGAGTACCGGGGCGTGGAGCTCAACACGCGTACTGAGGGCCAACAGGCGTCGCTGGATGTGTCGAAGTACCGCGTCGTGCGACCCGGGCAGCTCGCAGCCAACATGATGTGGCTCAACCACGGCGGGATCGGCGTATCGTCGCTCACCGGCTACATCAGCCCCGACTACAAGGCGTTCTGGATCTCGGACCGCTTCGAGCCCCGCTACGTCCACCACCTCTTCCGAAGCTCTCGGTACATCGATTACTTTGCCGCCATCGCAACCGGCGTCCGACCGAACGCACAACGGGTGACCAAGACCGTGCTAGACGCGACCCCGGTCCCGCTTCCGCCCCTCGACGAGCAGATCAAGATCGCGGATCAGCTGGACGAAGCCACCGCACTCGTCGACGCCATGCTGACGAAGGTCGCTGAACTCAAGGCTCTACTCCTGGAGCGGCGCGCGGCGCTCATCACCGACGTCGTCACCGGTCGGAAAGAGGTCGCCTGATGGGCGATGAGCAGCTGATGGAGTCGGAGTTCGAGCGCAACCTCTGCACGGAGCTCGCGGAGCGGGGATGGCTGTACGAGGACGAGGGCAAGCCAACGGGTTGGGACATCAGCCTGGCGATGGTCCCCGCCGACGTACTGCACTGGCTCGCGACGCAGTACCCGGACGAGTACGAGAAAGCCGTACCCGCAGACCTTGTCGGTGAGCAGAAAGCCTTAGCCGAGCGGAAACTGCTGCAGCACATCACCAAAGAGCTCGCCAAGCAGACGAAGATGGACGCCACTACGGGCCACCCCGTCGGTGGTTTGCTCGGCGTGCTGCGCAAAGGTTTTGCCTACGCTCAGGTCGGTCGCCCAGCCGCGAAGTTCGGGCCGATGATGGAGTTCCCGCCGGCGAACCCCAACCTCACCGAGGTGGTGGAGGCTGCCGACTCTGTGCGCCTGCGCATCCTGCGGCAGGTGCGTTTCGATACCGCGACCAACGAGACCATCGACGTCGTGCTCCTCGCGAACGGCCTGCCGGTCGTGACCCTGGAGTTGAAGACCGACAACACGCAGACGGTCAACCATGCGATCCGCCAGTACAAGGAGGATCGCCGGCCCGGGAAGAACCGCCCGCTGCTCGCGCCCGGCCGTGCCTTAGTGCACTTTGCGGTGTCGAACGACCTCGTCTACATGACCACCAAGCTGGAGGGCGAGGACACTGTGTTCTTGCCCTTTAACCAGGGCAACGAAGGTCACGAGGGTAATCCTCCGTCGGGTACTGGTTCGTCAACGAACTATCTGTGGCGCGAGATCCTCGCCCGCCCAACGTTCATGCGCGTCCTGAAGGACTTCGCGCTGTTCGAGCCGAGCAAGGTCGGCAAGAGGGACGGCCGGCTAGTTTTCCCGCGCTTCCACCAGTTGCGCGCGGTCGAACGCGTCGTCGGTGACATCGAGGCGAATGGAACTGGAAAGCGCTACTTGGTCTGGCACTCGGCCGGTTCCGGCAAGACGAAGACGATTGCGTGGTTGAGCCACCGGCTGATCCGGCACATGAGCGCGGACACGCAGTCGACGTTCGACTCGGTCATTGTCGTCACCGACCGCAACGTGCTCGATGAGAACATCCGCCACGATATGCACCTGGTGCAGTCCAGCAAGGGCTTGGTCGTCAGCGTCGGGGAGAAGTCCGGGGCAAAGTCGCCGCAGCTGAAGGCGGCACTCGTCGAGGGTGACCACATCATCACCTGCACCCTGCAGACGTTCCCCGAAGTCATGAAGCTGATCGAGGATACCGAGGAACTGCGCGGCCGGCGTTGGGCAGTGATTGCCGATGAGGCGCACTCCTCGCAGTCAGGTTCCGCAGCGAAGAAGCTGAAGGAACTCCTGGTCGACGTCGACCTCGACCCGGACGACGAGGACATCAGTGCCGATGACCTATTGCTGGCGAAGGACTCGGCGGTCGCCGCCTCCAGCAACATCACCTTCGTGGCGCTCACCGCTACCCCGAAGGCGAAGACTCTGCGGCTGTTCGGCAACGAGCGCGACGGCCGCTGGGAAGCCTTCGATACGTACACGATGGCGCAGGCGATCGAAGAGGGCTTCATCCTCGATGTGCTCACCAACTACTCCACGTACGACATGTTCCTGCGGGTGAAGAACGCGCTGGAGGACGAGCAAGAGATCCGCGTCAACACAGGCGAGGCGGTCACTAACATCGTTCGGTTCGCCCGGCTGCACCCGACCGCGATCGCGCAGAAGGTCCGTGTCGTCATCGAGCACTTCCGGCGGAACGTGATGGACATGCTCGGCGGTGAGGCAAGGGCAATGGTCGTCACCAGCTCGCGGCCCGAGGCGTACAACTGGTCAAAGAAGATGAACGCCTACCTCGCCGATCAGGGGTACACGGACATGGAGACGCTGGTCGCGTTCTCCGGTTCACTCACCGACGAGGACACCGGCGAATCGGTCACCGAGGTCTCGCTCAACAACCGCAGCGACGTCGGCCGCGCTTTCCGTGAGGAGGGCCAGTACCGGGTGCTGATCGTCGCCAACAAGTTCCAGACCGGCTTCGACGAGCCGCGTCTGATGGCGATGTACGTCGACAAGAAGCTCACCGGTGTCGCCACGGTTCAGACGCTCTCGCGGCTCAACCGCACTCACCCGGGCAAGACCGCCCCGATGGTCGTGGACTTCCGGAACTCACCGGCGAGCATCCAGAAGGACTTCAAGCTCTACTACTCCGACGCCCACGTCGAAGGGGACGTTGACCCCAACGCCCTCTACACCCTCGGCGACCGCCTCGACACCGCAGACATGTACTCGTATGACGAGATGAACGCCGTCGTCGACGCGTACCGCTCCGAGTCCGGCGGCGAGGCGATCGCCAAGGCCCTCGCTCCGATCAAGAACCGCTGGAGCGGTCAGATGCGGCAGGCGGTGCTCAGCAAGGACAAGGCGAAGCGGGAGGAACTCGAGCAGTTCCGCGCCGACGTGATCAGCTACCGCAACGCCTGGCAGTTCCTCAGCCAGATCGTCGACTACCAAGATCTGGATTTGGCTCGTCGCGCGATCCTCACGACCTTGCTTGCGCGCAACCTTCACTCCGATGGCGAGGATTACGACGACAGCTACTTGGAGGGAGTGCAGCTCTCGGGCGTGAAACTCGTACCGGCCGCGATCGGCGAGGACCACTCGCTGAGCGAGGGCAGCAGTGAAAGCATCAAGCTGCCCACCTTCGAGGGAGAGCACAAGGGCGGCGATGGAACACCGCAGCGGGGGCCGCTCGACGAGGCCATCGACAAGGTGAACGAGATGTTCCAGGCCAAGGGGGTCGATGTGAGCCCGGAGAGCGTGTCCGGGTTCATCACGACGTTCTGGGGTTTCCTCGACGCAAACGAGGAGGCCGTGGCGATGGCGAAGAACAACACCGTCGCGCAGCTCAAGGCGTCTGAGGGATTCAGCGGTGCTGTCGGTCTCGCTGTGTTGAAGACGGTCAGTGAAGCGCAGGAGATTCAGTCGTACATGACGGATCCAGCGTTCCTGCAGGCGATCACTGACATCGCGGCGGACACCATCCACACGCAGTACCGCAGACCTGTCGACGTTCTGACTGACCCCGACCAGGCCGAAGATGCGCGAACTGCGCGCATGGCTCTTGGCGCGTTGGCTTCTCTTGAGGAGGGTTGGGTCGATGGCGACGCCGGGGAAGCTATTGCGGCAGAGGTGATCAGTCGAGGTGCCCACGTGATCGACGTAATGGAGGACCTTGGCAACGTCACGAGATCGGTTTTCCCAACCGAAGAAGGCGGTGTCCGCTTCTATTGGCCGCGCGCCGAGAATCAGCTGACGATCGACGTCGAGCCCTCTGGTGCCCTCTACATCCACACCGCTGACGTGGCGGCGGGGACGTTCCGAGACGAAGCGGTGCCGACGGACGCTGACCTCACTGATCGACTCGCAGCATGGCTGGTCGAGGAGGACGCCGACCATGAGTGAAGACGCAACACGAGAGCGGATTGCCGTTGGCGAGATCGAGCTTTTGCGCCCCATCATCAGTGCCTGGTGCGACGACAAGGGGGTTGTCGCGCCCCAGGCGTTCAACCTCAGTAGTGCGGACAAGCAGGACTCCAACCGTTTGTCCATCGTGCGCGGTGACGCAACGACTCCCGGTCAGGCCTACGCCGACCGAGCGTCCTATATCAGGAAGCGCTGTGACGAGAAGGGAAAGGCGTATGTGCCTCCGGTCGGCGTCTTGGCCGTGACGGTCGATGAGGTCGAGTCCGTGGAGATCAAGTCCTCCGAGGGCAGTCGAACACCCCTCACCGTGTGGGACGACTCGATGAACGCCGATCGCCCAGATGACCACGGGCACATCGACTTCAACGACGTGCCCGCTGGTGACAGAGGTGCCTGTCTGTTCGTCGCGAAGGCAATGCTCGCTCACGCTGAGGCCAAAGGCTGGAAGTTCCGCCCCGTGGAGCCCTCGGAGTAGCGATGGCCGGTCCAGCCGTGAGCCTCGCATCCGTCGGTGACGCCGTCCGGGACGCCCGCCGTGAACGTGGGTGGTCGCAGACTCAGCTGGGAGCGGAAGCCGGGGTGTCACGGCCGACCATTGCGCGCATCGAACGCGGCGACGATGTTTCGGTGGCGACCCTGGCCAAGGTAACCGCGGCGGTGGGGCTCACGGTCAAGATCGAAGCGATGGAGTAGCCGGCGGCGTTCGGCGTGGGCAAAATCGTGTCCGCCAACGGGCACTTTCCTGACCGCGGGCGGGCAGTCCTTATTGGCCGTCAGCGGGCACTTTCGTGACCGCCCATGGGCAGTTTTCATGTCCGCCGACAGATGTCAAGGGACACCGGGAACTGCCCACTGACGGTCACGAAAACTGCCCGTGGGCGGTCACGAGGGGGTGCCCGGTGGCGGACACGATTCTGCCCACTGGTCCGCCACCGGGGTTGGTTAGGTCAGGGTGGTGACCCCCTTCCCGGCCAGGGGCTTGGGCCAGGCGCATGGAGTCGCCGCTGGTTTGGCAGAGGTGGGCGTGATGCAGCAGCCGGTCCACGGTCGCCGGCGCCAGCGTCTTGGGCATCAGCTCGTCGAAACCTGAGGGGTGCAGGTTCGACGACACAGCCACCGATCTACGTTCGTAGGCGGCTTCCACGATCCGGTAAAGCCCTTCGGCCGCGTCGGCACCCACCGGCAGCAGGCCCACGTCGTCGATAATGATGAGTTCGGCGCGCACGATCTTGGCGATCGCCTTGCCCAGGGTGTCATCGGCACGATGGGCCCGCACGAGCATGCCGAGGTGTTCGAGACTGAACCAGGCCACCGGCATGCCGGCTTCGATGACTTTCTGCCCGAGCGCTTCGAGGAAGAACGTTTTACCGGTGCCGGCGGGCCCACACACGACGAGATTCTCCCGCCGACCGACCCATTCGAGGGTTTGCAGGGCGTGTTGGGTGGGGATCGGGATCGACGACGCCGACTCATCCCACACGTCAAAGGTTTTGCCGGTGGGGAAGTTCGCGGCTTTGCGGCGCGAGGCCAGCATCGAGCGGGCGCGGCCGGCGGATTCCTCGGTCAACAACGCTTTGATGACCTCGGCGGGGATGATCCGCCAGTTCTTTGATAGGCGAGAAACATCCCCGCGAGACAGTGCGTCGCCCAGGATTGGGTCGCCGACACCGTGCTCATCTGCATTCGCCGCGACCCGGAGAAAACCCTGCGAACGCCACAGCGTGTGGTTCGATTCTGGGTGTGGCTGACTTGAACATACCGGCGCAATTACTCACCGGCGGCGACATCGCCGCCTGGAACGAGTGGCGGCGCGGACCTGGTCGGCAGGTGGAGGTCGTGGACTTGACCCGTGCGGACCTGTCCGGCGCGGACCTGGCCGCCGCGGACCTGTCCGGTGCGTACCTGACCGACGCGGACCTGTCCGGTGCGTACCTGACCGACGCGGACCTGTCCGGTGCGTACCTGACCGACGCGGACCTGTCCGGTGCGAACTTGACCGGCGCGAACCTGACCGCCGCGAGACTTCCTGGCGCGGACCTGTCCGGTGCGTACCTGTCCGTCGCGATCCTGGCCGAGGCGGACCTGACCCGCGCGAACCTGTCCGGTGCGATCCTGTCCGGTGCGATCCTGTCCGCTGCGTTCCTGGCCGAGGCAGTCTTGACCCGCGCGTTCCTGGCCGAGGCGGACTTGACCGGCGCATACCTGTCCGGTGCGAATCTTTACGGCGCGAGACTTGCTGGCGCGAACCTTGCGGGCGCGGAGTTGAGCAACGCAAACATGACTGGCGTGGATTTGACCGGCGCGGACTTGCGTGGCGCAAACCTGACCCAGTCGTACCTCACCGGCGCGGACTTGACCCGTGCGGACTTGACCCGTGCGGACCTGGCCGGCGCGGACCTGTCCGACACCGACCTATCAGAATCGCAGCGATCAACAGTGACAGCCTCGGACTTTGGTTTCGAGCTCGACGAGATCGAAGCCGCACTCCGGACAGTGGCTGGGTCCCCGCAGGCGGTCGCAGTGGTTCGCGACAACCGAATTTGCGGCTATATAGTCCCGGCCAACCCCTCAGGTGACGATGTCGGGTATATGCTCTCGGCACTGCGTCAGATACTCCCGGAATACCTTGTTCCCGAGATTATCGTTCAGATAGACGCGTTTCCGCTGCGACCCTCCGGCAGGATTGACCGAGGTGCTTTGCCTGAGCCAATCGTGTCCTGGGGCAAGGCGGAGGCGCCTCGACGAGCGGACGAGCAAGTCTTTCCGCCGCGGGTGTTTGTGGGACTGACCGAACTTCGGATTCCACTACCCGACGGTATCGACCCATCCGAGCTAGCCCAGATTGTGGAAGCATTTGCCGCGCTCGCCAGGTTAGTGGTCAAGGTGGGCGTCGACATCACTCCTCCCAATGCGGGTCCAGGTTCCGCAGGACTTGCCGTCGCAACGCAGTCGCCGGGCTCCATCGAGATCACTACCAGGCGGCTACATTACGGCAGCGACCTCATTGTGTGGTTTCTCGAGAACTGGCAATTGGCCGCGCCCGGCGGTGGCCTTGTCGGCGTCGGCGGTGGGTTCACGATCCGTGATCTGCTGAAACGACACGACAGTAAAATTTTGGGATTGCTCTACACGATCTTCACGTCGGACGGAAGACAAACCTACAAGAGAATCAAACAAGCCAACGACCAGGCGCTACTGGCCGAAGCCATCAATGCGGCAGAGAAGAGCAATGCTGAAACGCTCAAGCACCGCGCGGACGGCGTGGAGCATGCAAACCGCTATCGCATAGCGACCGAAAAGCTTCCGGCGATCACCCATGAACAAGCACGAAAAAATACTATGGGCGCAGCGCATCTCACCGCCGAGACGCAGGCAGGAATAACAGCATCTCTCGGCACTCTTGAACCAATCACCAGCCGTGGACTTACGGCAACCACTGTGATCGCGGTACCTGACGACGACTCGCCCAAGGCGAGCTGCTGACTGCTGGCCACTGCCGCGGACCGGCCCCTTAGTCCGGACGCGTGCGCGCGGACTTCCTGACGCAGCGTGGCGCGCCTACGAATGAGACTTCACTGTCGTCGAAGCGACGCCCTGTGTCCCGGCGACTCACATAACAACATGAAACGACTTTGCCCTATGACCGTGGCCCAACGGCCTACGTCAACCACCCGGCTCAGCTATCGGCGAGCGGTGCGCCGACCGACTGTCGCGGCTCTAGAGGCGGTGAACGGTGAAAAGGCGTGCCGCGGCTTCCTTCGCCTCCGAATGCCTCGTTTGGGCATCGCTGATGCTGCGGCGTACCGCCGCGAGCGACTCGCTGATGCGGGCGATGCACTCTCCGGGCGTCATCTCGTCACCGAGATCGTCGACGGCAAGGTCGTCGCGCTCGGCCAGCGCGCGATAGTCGCGCTCGAGGCCGAGGACCGTGCGTTGCAGTGATTCGAGTTGGTCGTAGAGATCGTTGAGTGGCGCGTCGAGAGTGCTCATCGGCTGGTACCTTCCTGGGGGTCGAGGGCCTCGGCGATGGAGTCCAGCGTGCGCGGGCTGCCGGCCCGCCACGCGGTCTTCAGCTGTGATGCTTCAGACGGTGTCAAGGCGCGCCCCAACAGGCCGCTGAGGATGCGCGACACCGCCACGATCCCGTCCAGGGACACCTCGTCCCCCGACGGGGGAGTGGCCAGGTATCCGCAGTCGGCCAGCGCGGCATCCAACACGACCCGGTACGACGTGCCGGTCACTTGGGCAACCGCGACCAGGTTGTCGTGGGTCGGCAGTGCGCGAATCTGTCTGCGCCACAGGTTCAGGTTCATCCGACTCATGCCGATCTTGGTGGCGATCGCCGCATCCGACAGTCCAGAGCGACGCTTGTAGTCATCGACGATGCCGGCGAGGGAGTGTCCCATGTGGGGTGTCACAGTCCCACCTTCGCTGTCACTGGCAGCAGTGTCAAGCCATTCTTTCGCCAGAGTGTAAACCACTACTGGTAACTCTGCATATTCGATCACTGCATATTCTCAAGGGAGCGAAGTCCACCAATGAGCAGTGCCGTGCCACCGGGCCGGGTGTGGAGGTAGAGCGGTGGCCTGGGCCTGACCAGGCCACTGGTGGGTGAAGCGTTGCTGGCCGATCGCTTCGCCGAGATCGGCGATCATGATCAGAGCGCAGAGGCAGGGAGATCAAAGAGGTTTTCCAAGTCACCCAACTGAGTGAGGTTCTCTACGCGTGTCCGATACCGGGTACGGCGTGCGAGAGTGTGGGCCTCGACGTTCACCCCGTCGATTACCGCTTCGATTACGTTGCTGAGCGCCATGCCCGCGATCCGTCGGGCGAACACTGCTATCGTCTCGCAGGCTGCGAGCGAGACAGGTCCGCCGTGTATCGCCGCATTCCGGGCACGACGCAGGCGGGCGGTGCACGTTTCGACCCGCTGTGTTTCCTCCGTGAATGCCGCCGCCAAACCTGCGGGCGTGGCGAGTATGTCGTCAAGTTCGGCCAGGCTTCGAGCCAGCCAGTGATCCTTGTATATCCGTCGCAGCGCCGCGGTATGTGCCACCGTCTTTGCCCGGATGATCGGTCCATCCCACTTGTGATCGCGGATGTCCTCAGCTATGTCGCTCAGCTCTGGAACTGGACTTGCTCCGGGGGAGTGGTCCGGGACGTGCGCCACCGCGCCTTGGAAGACATCAGCGACAGTGCGGTGGGCGAACTTCTCAACGGTGTAAATGTCAAACAGGTACTTGGTCACAAACTCGGTCCACTTTAATGACGGGCGTTCGGTCCATGTGTTGCAGTGCTCGATTGCGCGGACGGCGGCGCGCACCACCGATTCCGGGTTTGCCTCGGGGGCGTTGAGGAGCTCGTCTTGCAGTTGGAGGACCGGGAGTAAAGCCTCGGCCGCGTCCGCCGTTATGGGTACGCCCCGACTGTTGAAGTCTTCCAGCGACTCTGTGAAGTAGTCGTTCATGTAGTCGAGTTTGTGGCTTACGAAAGCGTGCTTCCGCCCCCAGCTGAGTGAGTGGTAATGAAACCGTTCTCCTTCTCCGAACAGCAATGCGCCGCCGAGTACTTCCCAGGTGTTCTCGTTGGTGCCGATCACCTTCAGGACGGCGTCCAGCAGAGTCCGCGCCCGCGACCGCGCGAGGTGTTTCTCGACCTGGGGTACCTCTACGCGTGCATAAACGAGGCTTGGCTCGTACTCAAAGCCGTTGTGCTCGTTTGGACCGTCCTCCTTCGACAGTTGAACCTCACGGACCCGCTCGGTCAAGAGCTCCTCGGGAACGACCCTATATAGATCACGCGCCGAGTCGTGATTGGTGAGAGCCCCAGCGAGGCTTATCGCCGGATAGAACGTCACGGCTCCGTGATTAACGCAATGGTCACCCTTGACGAATGCGTGATCGATCCGGAACCAGACCACGTAATCACCGGTGTACGTTGGCGCCACAATGCACCGCTCGGATAGCGACTGAAGCTCGACGGAAGTCAGCGGCGAGTCGGCTCCGATCTCGAGGTCAGTCGGTTCGACATCGACGCCTAGGTCGCGTTGCGCGCGACGAACTATGTGATCGGATCCAAGCAAGACGTCGAAGGCCGTTCGAAGCTGACCGAATGAGCCACGGTCCTGCTTTCGGCGGTGACACAGCGCGAAGACGGTGTCTCGGAGGTACTTCACGCGTTCAACCGGAAAAGTGGTGTGGTCCGGGTTCTTGCACGCAGCGATCAAGTCGCGCCAGGCCGCGACTAGTGCGTCATCCCGGTCGAGCAGGACGCCGAGAGTAGCTACCTCCTTCGTGACAACGGCCCGTTTCGAGTCGTCGACTGACGGCTTCGATCGACCCGTCAGTAGCTCGCTCGCTATTGACCTATGGAGATCGTTCACGGCAGCGGTGACCAGAGCAGCGAGTTCCGGTCCTGTCCACGACAGGCTGTCATCGAGGTCCCCCGCCCGCGAGATCCAGTCGTTCTTCTGCTGCCCGTCATGAGGCTGGGGATCGAGTGCCGCTTCGGCTATTTCATCAGTGATCGCCGGCAGCGACATGTAGCCGGCCTCGCAGATCACGGAGGCATCCTCACGTACATACTCTCGGAGTTCCTCGAGCCATCGTTCTCGCTGGTCGAAAATGTCGTCGCGCACCATGTATCAGGCCTCCCGGCAAGGGGGGAGTTCAACATTACGAGCACAGGCGTCCGGTGCCCGAAACGCAGTAACTGCTTCAGCTCCTACTGCCGAATCACCTGCGCCAGAGCGGGTGTCGTCAGTAGTACTCACGCACATACCCGAGGGCTTTCTCGAAAACGTCATTGTCGCGGATCTTGAACTGAACATAGAGGGTCTTCCGCAGCGCTTGGCGCACTTCCTGGTCACCACGGATGGTGGATTGCCAGCCCTCGAAGCGGACGCCCCGGACAACTTCGTCGATCCGGTCGACCACGTTGGAGACGATGATCGGAGTCTCGTCCCCCTTGAGAGCTTCGAAGAGCTCAGTAAGGGCGGCTTTGCCCTGTTCTTCACGCGGAATCTCGTTGGTCGCCTTCTCGGCAGCCACCGTGTCACGCGCCAGCTCAAGCAGTTCTCGGAGAAAGTCGAGGCTCGACTGCTGGATGTCGGCGTAGCGCTCCCGCAGGTCGTTCAGCCGCTGTCCGAGCTCGACGAAGGCAGGATTGTTGAGATGGCGTGCGATGCGAGCGGTGATTTGCTTCTCGATCTCCTCGACGGGGACATCTGTGCGCTTGCCTGTCATCAGGTCTTCGATCGTCTGAGCGTCCAACACGATCGTGTCGGCGCCCTGCGGGATCTCGACCTGGACATGTGCATTGATCAGGTCAATGGTCTTCGCGCCCAATGCGTGCCACACGAGTCGGCCGGTGATGTCGGACGGGCGGACCGACTCGTAGACATCTGTGAGCCAGCGGTAGTCGTCACGGAACTCGGTCAGCATCGGATCCGGGCTGATCGCTTCCCAAAGTTGCGATGCCACGCTGTACGCCGCACCGAAGGCGTCCTTGGCGACATCGTCAGCAATGGCGGACTGTGCCTGTACGAGCCCTTCGTACCCACCGACGGTGCGGTCGACGCCGGGGAAGAAGGCGAGAGCGGCGGCTATCGCCGGTGCTAGCTGCTTCTTGAGTTCCTCGATGTTGGAGACGACTTGCTGAACGGCGTGCTCGTCGAAGGCGAGCGACTTAGCGACGTCGTCGAAGATGCCGAGGTAGTCGACGATCAGGCCGTGGGTCTTGTCGGGCGGGTACACCCGGTTGGTGCGGGTGATCGCCTGGAGCAACGTGTGCTCCTTGAGTGGCTTGTCGAGGTACTGACAGTAGAGGATCGGCGCATCGAAGCCGGTAAGCAGCTTCGCGGTGACGATGATTATCTTGAGCGGGTCGGCCGCGTCGTTGAAGCGAGCGACGACCTGCTCCAGCTCGTCGGCACCCGGGGTCCACGTGGCCCAATCGGGCGAGTCACCACGGGACTTCGACATGACGATGGTCGAGGCGTCCGGGCCCAGATGCTGGTCGAGCTCATTTTTGTAGGCGACGCAGGATGCCTTGTCGTAGGCGACAACCTGAGCTTTGAACCCCTGCGGCTCGACTTTCGCTCGGAAGTGCGCCGCAATATCTGCGGCGATCTTTGCGATCCGCGAGGGAGTCTTGATTAGGACTTCAATCGACGCGGCTTTCTTCGACAACGTGATCTTGTCGTTCTCGGAGAGGTCACGGTCATCGGCCAGCTCCTCGAATGCGGCGTCGATGGCCTGCTGATCGATGTGGATTTCGGAGAGACGTGGCTCGAAGTGCAGGGGGAGCGTTGCGCCATCGCGGATCGAGTCGTGGAAGGAGTAGCGCGAGAGATAGCCTCCCTCGTCCTGCGGAGCTCCAAACCATTTGAAGGTGTTGCGGTCCCGTCGGTTGATAGGCGTACCCGTCAGCCCGAAGAGGTACGCGTTGGGCAGTGCCTCGCGCATCTTCTGCCCGTAGTCACCCTCCTGCGAACGGTGCGCCTCGTCGACCATCGCGATGATGTTCTGCCGAGTGTCAAGTACCCCAGGCGCCTCGCCGAACTTGTGGATCGTGGTGATGATGATCTTGCGCGCGCCCTGGCTGAGCATCGTCTGGAGCTGCGCGCGAGAATCCGTGGACACGAGACCGGGCACGTCGGACGCGTTGAAGGTGCCGGTGATCTGCGTGTCGAGGTCGATGCGGTCGACCACGATCAAGATCGTGGGGTTCGTCAACTCGGCCATCGCGCGCAGCTTGAGTGCAGTGAACACCATCAACAGCGACTTGCCCGAGCCCTGGAAGTGCCAGATCAGACCCTGCTTGACCTTGCCCAGGAGCACCCGATCGACGATCAGGTTCGTTGCTTGGAACTGCTGGAACCGAGCGATGATCTTGATTTTGCGGTGCTTCTTGTCAGTCGCGTACAGCGTGAAGAACCGCAGGAAGTCCAGCACCGCCCGTGGCGTCAGGACACCCTCGACCGCCTCCTGGACCGCAACGAGCCCGGCCTTCGCCGGCGCATCCTCGTCGGTTGGGTCCTCGCGCCACGGACCCCACAGCTCTACCGGCATTCCGACTGTGCCGTAACGGAAATCCTTGCCCTCGGTCGCGAAGGAGAACACGTTGGGAACGAAGAACTGCGGGACGCTCTGTTCGTAGTCGTCGTGGATCTGCGCCGCCCCATCGATCCAGGTGTACGCCGGCCGGATCGGTGTCTTCGCCTCGCCGACCACCAGTGGCAGCCCGTTGCACCACAGCACCAGGTCGAACCGCTTCTCCAGCCGGCCCTGTTTGAAGGTCACCTCGGTCGAGACGATCCACTGGTTTGACGAGTCGTCGCCGACGTGGTCGAGGTCGATCAGTCGGACCGTGGTGTGTTCTCCGTTCGGTCCGAAAGGCATCGACTTCTGCCCGGTCAGCCACGCGCTGAACTCTTCGTTGGCAACTACGGGATGTGGGCTGTTCCGTGCTGCGATCAGGATCGCTCGGAGATTGTAGATGACCTCGTCCGCCTTCGCCGGGTCCGCCTCGATCTCCGGGTTGAGGTTGATCAGCGCGCCCTTCAACACACCTTCGAGTAGCACCTCGTCCGTACGTCGCGGCAGTTCGTTGCCCGGCACGAACTCGACATCCAGTGACCGCACCAGGTCACGAACGAAGTCACGGACCGAATTTGCCTCGTTAAACTGCGTCATCAGTTCCCTCCGAAGACTTCCGCGAGAATTGAGCGCTTCAATGCGACGAGCGTGTCAATCTCAGACCTTAAATAGGTTGATGTCGCGTCCAGCGAGGCAAGGGTCTTGGCAACCCGCTCGACCTCGGTAGTCTGGAGGACAGGTACAGGGCCAGCTAGGATCTTCGCTTGCGAGATGTTCTTGGCCTCAGTGCCGTTGACCACCTCACGCACATACGCGCGGTATGCAGGAGACCTGAGAGCCGCAAGCAGCACTCGGCCGGGGTATCCCTGTGTTGGAACAAGCCGTAAGGTCTTGTCGCTGAGCATGAGGTTCGGAAAGTCGCGATCGACCATGCAGGGACGGGCGACGTTGTCGACGACGGCATTGGCGCGAGTTACTAGGACGTCGCCCGCATGGACGATGTCGCCGGTGCGAAAGTCAGCGGCATTCAATAGTCGCTTATTCTCCTCGGGCACAAACACGTCGCGGCCCACCGCACTGACCTTCAGCACGCCGAGTTCCCCGTCCGCCGCGGGTTCAGCGGCAGCGCGCGGACTCCGTCCTGCATCAATCCTCTCGACCCAGGTTGCGAGCTGTGTGAGCTCATTCCCCGCAGCTGCGGATTCGAACGTGTCGGTTGCCAACGATGCGAGTTCTACATCCTCCTCTCTGGTGGCGTGTCTGTGGCGCTCAATAGCCCAGAGGAGGTCGGCAATGCGCTTCTGCTCGTCGAGGGGTGGAAAATTAAACTCTTGGATTTTGAGGTCCCGCCAGTTCACTGTCGGCGACAGTGAGCCGACTGAAATGGCAATGGCTCGGTCGAGGAAGTAGTCGCTCGAAAGGAAGACCGGCAGGAAGGTGGGATCGATGCAGGCTGGTCGCGCTCGAAGTACAAGTGCGTGCGCGGAGCAGATGCCTTCGAACTCGGCGAGTGCGACCTTCTTTTGGTAGGCGCGGCGCCGGCCGAAGATGACATCGCCGGGCTGGAAGCGGAGCTTCTGCGCTTCGACCTTGTCGGGTGTGTCCCAGCGCTGGACGGTCATCACCCCGGGATCGAGGTGTTCAAGGCCGACGTACTTGTCAACGCCGGCCTTGGAGGGGTCCTCGACCCGGGTGGTGACGTTCTCGATGACGTCGCCGAAGGCGATGCGCTGCCAGGCGGACTTGTCGAGGTTCAGAGTCATGCAGTCACCTCCGCACGAACCAGCGCTAGAACGTCGGCAATGGCGGCGTCAGAAGCGGAAGCGGCGGAACGCCAACTAGCAACCGCCTCCTCGACATCGACCTTCTCACCGTCATCGGTGGCATTGACTCCGTCGACGTATAGCGGAATCGCGAGGCTGGAGCCCTTTTCGGCGATCTGGTCAAGGGTGGCGACGGCAGCGAAGTGATCGATGTCGGCGAAGCCTCGGTATGCGTCGAGGATCTTCTGCTGGTGGGAGTCACGAAGGAAGGACTGGGCCTGTTCGCGGGCGACCTCGTTGACCGCATTGATAAAAAGCACTTTGCCCTTGTGCTCGGCGGGCTTGGTGGCACGCAGGGTGACGACGACGGCCTCCATGGGACTGTTGTAGAAGAGGCCGGCGCCGAGGCCGAGGACGCACTCGATGAGGTCGGACTTCACCAGCGCCTCACGCAAGGCTGCCTCTTCACGGCGGAAAAGAACACCGTGCGGGAACAGGATCGCGGCGCGGCCGGTCTCGGGATCGAGGCTCTTGGCGATGTGCTGGAAGAAGGCGTAGTCCGCGCGACCCTGTGGCGGCACGCCCCAGACGTTTCGACCGTATGGGTCCCTAGCGAACAAGGCGCGGTTCCATGCCTTGATGGAGTAGGGGGGGTTGGCCAGCACGACATCGAAGGTCTCCAGGTTGCCCTTGGCGCTGAGGAATGCTGGCCGGCTGAGGGTGTCGCCGTGCGCGATGTGGCCGTCGGTGATGCCGTGGAGGAACAGGTTCATGCGTGCGATCGCCGATGTCCCGTAGTTGAGCTCCTGCCCGTAGAGGCGCAGGTTGCGCCATTCCTTGCCTTGACGCTTGAGCTCGGCGGCGGTGGAGATGAGCATGCCGCCGGTGCCGCAGGTGGGATCGTAGACGGACTCGCCGGGCTGCGGCTCGAGCATCATCGTCATCAGGTGCACGAGCGTGCGGTTGGTGTAGAACTCCTGTGCCGTGTGGCCGGAGTCGTCGGCGAACTTCTTGATCAGGTATTCGTAGCCGTTGCCAAGCTCGTCCTCGGGCAGGTTCGCAATGGTGAGCGTCTTGGTGGAGAAGTGCTCGATCAGGTCAGCCAGGGTCGAGTCAGGGAGTAGGTCCTTGTTGCCCCAGTCTCCGTCGCCGAAAACACCGGGGAGCGTATCGGGGTTGGCCTTCTCGATGGCCCGCATGGCGTGCAGGAGCTCGGTCCCAATGTTATGTGTGACGGCGCGGATGTCGTCCCAATGGCAACCGTCCGGGATGGCGAAGCGGTGGTTCTCCGGAAGGTCGGCGAGCGTCTCATCCTCGTACACCGCCAGCGCGGCGGCGTGTTCCTCGTCGTAGACATCGGAGATCCGCTTCAGGAACACGAGCGGGAAGATGTACTGCTTATAGTCGCCGGCGTCGATGAGGCCACGAAGCACGATAGCTGCGCCCCACAGGTAGGTCTCCAGCTCGCGCTGAGTGATCCGGGTGCTCATGCGGACAGGCCCCACTTCGCCAGCTCGGCCTCCAGAGCAGCGCGAGTCTCGGCAGCAGCCGAATGGGCCGCCTCCAGATTGGCGAGCGCGTCAGCTAACGTGAGCTTCTCGCCGTCGTCGGCCGGAGCGACGTACAAGGGGATGTTGAGATTGAAGTCGTTGCCCTCGATCTCGGTGAGATCGACGACGCGAGAACGGCCCTCGATGTCAGAGTAGAGCTTGTAGGCGTCGAGCAGCTTCTGGGCGTGCTCCGGCTCAAGGGTGTTCTGGCTGCGCCCGCGCTTGAACAGGTCCTCACCGTTGATGAAGACCACCTTTCCCTTCTTCTCCGGCTTCTTCAACTGACGCAGGATCAGGACGCAGGCGGCGAGCCCGGTGCCGTAGAAGAGGTTTGGCGCAAGGCCGATGACCGCGTCGACCACGTCCGACTTCAGCACGTGGGTGCGGATCCGTGCCTCGGCGCCCTGTCGGAAGAGTGCGCCCTGGGGCAGGACGACAGCGACGCGACCGGTCCTCGGCTTCGCGGACGTGAGCATGTGCTGGACCCACGCCCAGTCGGCGTACCCCTTCGGCGGGACGCCACCAAGCGTGTTCCGGCCCCACTTGTCCGATGCCCACTCCGGCTCGCCCCAGTTCTTGAGTGAGAACGGCGGATTGGCGACGACGCAATCGAATTGGGCGAGATTGTTGCCGGTGTAAAAGCCCGGATTGCGCAACGTGTCCTCGCGGACGATCCTGAAGTCTTCGACACCGTGGAGCAGCAGGTTCATGCGCGCGATCGCGGAGGTAGCGAGAACCTTCTCCTGGCCGTAGAGCTTGCCCCAGAGCGTCTTCGGGCTGCCACCGGCGGCCTTCACATGCTCGATCACCTCAATCAACATGCCACCGGTGCCACAGGCGGGGTCATAGACCGTGTCGCCCTCCTTCGGATCGAGGATGCTGACCAGCAAGCCCACCACGGATCGCGGGGTGTAGTACTCGCCGGCCTTCTTGTTGGACTGGTCAGCGAACCGCTTGATGAGGTACTCGTACGCGTTGCCGAACACGTCGGGCGGCACGGCGGCGTTGGTTAGCGCCTTGCTCGAGAAGTGCTCGATGAGTTCGGCGAGTTTGCGGTCCGGCAGCTTGTCCTTGTTGGTCCAGGTGGCGTTGCCAAAGATGCCGTACAGCGTCTCAGGGTTGGCCTTTTCGATCTCGCGGAACGCGGTCTGCAGGGCAGTGCCAATGTTGTCGGTGTGGTTGCGGACATCGTCCCACAGACTGCCCTCGGGGATCGCGAATCGATGGTTCTCGGCGAAGAGGGCGAACTCGTGGTCACCTCCGGACTCGTCTAGCGCCTGGGCATACTCCTCGAGGTACACGTCGCTGATCCGTTTGAAGAACATCAGCGGGAAGATGTACGCCTTGAAGTCAGCTTGGTCGATGGAGCCACGCAACCGGTCGGCCGCCGCTGCTAGGTAGTTCTCCAATTCCGGCAACGACATGGGGCCGGACGACTGCAGCATCAGCGCGAGTGCGCGTGCCTCTTCTTCGCTCACGTTGATTCTCTCCTGGTTCTAATCGCCGTTGCAGACCGTCGGGTTGTTGTCGAATCGGTAGTCCGCAACCAGTCGAGTAAGGGAGTCAGACCGTCGCGGACGAGGTAGTACCGGGTCCACCCTTCCTCACGACTGGATCTGACGAGATTGCATTGACGGAGCACGCGCAGGTTCTCGTAGACCGCGCTGTCTCCAAGGTCCAGGATCGTGGACAGGTCGGCGATCGATCGGGGTTGTTCTACTAGACAGCGCACGAGTTCTCGTCGACGTGGCCGCGCGAGACCAACCAGCAGCCGATCCAGGGTGTGCTCGGTTTCTATCGTCATGTGCTTGGCCTCGGTGCGCTGGCATATCTGGCCCACGGCTCAGAAGCGAGATCAGCATGCCTCTGCGTCACCTGGTCGCTATACCCGAGCATCTCGGCGACGACCGGGGCAGGCACTTGCGTCACGAGCTCCCGAAGTGCAGTGTTTCGTGCGCCGAGAAGGTCGATCCCCAGGTCGCGAAGCCGGAGCATCAGGGTGTTGGGGTGCAGGTGTTCACCAGGGCGGTAGCCGGGAAACAGCCACGGACTGCCTGCTCCACCAGTTCGCAGGTTGGGTCGTTTGGTGAGGTGTTGTCGAAGAAGCGCATCGAAGGGGGCGGGGACGGGGGACGGCGTCACCCCGAGCTGTAGAGCGAGACCGTCGGGGGAGACGATCACCTTGTTCATGGGAAGCTCGGCGACTCTCACGAGCGGCTGGGCGTAGAGGAGAAGCAGCGTGCCGGCGACGCGGTAGGGAAGTGATTCGCTGTCGCCTTCGAGGAGTTCTCGGATCCTGGCGCAGCCACTGCAGACAGGCTGCCCGCCGATCTCCATGCGACCAGGCAGCATTCGGTCCATTCCGCAACTAGGACAGTCTCCGAAAAGACTCGTAGCGTCGTAGTAGCAAGAGTTGCAGATTCTGCCGTCTGGCCATGTGACTGCCGCCTTGCGCATGTGGCGTTGACAGCGAGCGCACTGAAGATCGCCGTCGGTTGCTTGAGGCCGCCCGCGAACAGTGTTGCGTCGGCGTGGTTCAATCGTCGTCACTGACAATCCTTGCGCGTCGGGGACGGACAGACTTATTCAATTCGACAACGTTCTCGCGGCCGGCGCTGGCCGCCTTCTTGCGAGCGTTGGCGGCGGTCACGGTGACCAGATCCTCGGGGCCGCAGTCGAAGATGTCGCACAGCGCGGCAATGAGTTTCAGGGAAACACGCTCTGGACGTTGGTGAACCAACCGGTACACCTGCGGTCGGGAGAGCGTGATTCCGCGCTCGTTGAGACGCGGAATAAGGTCCGTACTGTTGTGCATTTGGTTGCTGGCCATGAGCTCCGCGAGCCGCCAGGTGTAGTCGACGTCGCGTTTCACGATGCGCCGCCTTCCTCGGTGGGTGACAGCGCGGCTGAGATAGTCGCATCTAGAGCGTTGCGCAGGGTTCGGGTGCGGTAGTCGCTGCTTGCGCAGCTGTAGATGGCGGTGGTGGATGCGTGTTCATGTCCCATTTGGTGTTGGACGAACATAGAGTCCCAGCCGTCTTCGAGTAGGTGTGTCGCGTATGAACGTCGGAAGGAGTGGAGGTCGAGTCCGGACGAGAGGTCGAGGTCATCGCAGTACCGGCGGAATCGACGGATGAGAGTGGTTTCCGATACTAGATTTCCGCGTTCGCTGGGGAACAGGTCGATTCCATCGTCCATGTGGGGCTGGCCGTTCTCGAGCCAGTCTGCAATGACCTCGGGAGTCCAGTCGAAGACGGTTAGTACGCCGCGGCGCTTGGGAGGCGAGCCCTTCTTGGCTTTGCCATAGCGCACGTTGACGAGCCCGTACTTGCTGAACTCTTTGGCGTGGGGGTTTCGAGCGAAGTCGATGGTTTGGAGGTGGGCCAGTTCGTTGAACCGCAGACCGTAAGAGTATGCGAGCTTAAACATCACCGAATCTCGGTAAGCGGGGAGCCACCCCTTACGACCTGATGCCGAGACCGCAGAAACCTGTTCGTCGGCATGGTCGAAGAAGTCCTGAATCTCGCGCTTGGTGAATGCGCGCTTCTCCGGCCGTGATTCGTTGTCCTGGACATGCTGCGCGGTGTTCCAGTCGAAGAAGACCTGCGAGGGATGCGTACCGAAGAGTTCCTCGCAGACGCGGTCCCAGCCGTAGTCCGGGTTGGAGACATAGGAGCAGAACTGCCGCAGCCCTACCTGGTAGGACCGGATGGACGACTGGGACAGATTGTGGATGGATCGTAGATCGCCGAAGAACTCGTCGACCATCGCCACTGTCCAGGTCCACGGATGCTCGTTCGAGTGTTGTACGAACCGCTCAACCTGCTTGATCCGGGCGTCGATCGTTTCGAAGCGCAGGTTGCGACTGAGTTGTTGGTTGCGCCATCCCTGAAGCATCTCGGCCAGGGTCTGTTCCTCAGGATGCAGCGGCCGGACGGCACTGACGAGATACGCGCGACCAACGTCGTCCACCGCCATGGGGAGCCTCCACAACCTGTCTCATCTGTTGCATCAATGATTCATCGGATGCATCATCAAGTCAAGGCTCCAGGTCAGCGAGTCATCCGCAACGCTCGCCGGTGGTGATGCGGGCGTCGCGCGTGTTCCGCGACAGGCGCGTATCGCGGCGGAAACCTCTGATGGACAGCGGGTTTGAGGGAGTAACGATAGGGACATGCGGTGGTCTGACCCTGGTTCATCTGTTGAAATATGCAGTGCTTTACTTTACATAATCATTATTATCGGTTCGCCGTGAATCGGTTCATTGTGATTCGGATGTGGTAACGTTCACTTCATGGTCAAGAATCCGCACGCTGACGACCTCGATGATGCCGTGGTTGCCGCTTTCTGGCGCGCTCGGCAAGAGGCCGAGTCGTGGTCCCGAGTGTACGAGATGGTCAGGCGCACAGCCTGTGTAGAAGCCAAGATGGAAGGCCTGTCCTATGCGCAGATCGCGGACAGGCTGGAGCTGTCGAAGCCGATGGTGACCCGCATCCTCGCTGGCGAGCGGTTCGGCGTGAACCGATCTCCCATGACGATGTCGCCGGACTGGGGCGAGGCCGACCAGGCACGGTTCGACGACATGTGGATCGAGGCGGGTGCCCCCAAAGTCGCATCACCGGACGGACAGTATCGCCACGGGATTATCGACGACGCCCAGCGAGATGAACTCGCCCGCCGTCTCGACCTTGCGGCCAAACCGATTCCGGAGCAACTGCACGACGCTGTCGTCGAGCACCCAGGACTCACGGCGCGAGAGTTACTCCCGTACATGTGCGTGGCCGTGACCGATGCCCGTACCGTCAGCTTTGCACACCACGCTCACGCGGCCTGGTGCGCTGTCGACGGCGCCGGACGCTACTGGCCGGCCATTCCCGCGATCGAGCTTCGTACCGGTGACCGAGTCCCTCGCCACCAGAACGGCTTTTCTCACTCATCCGGCGGCGAGTGGGTCACCATCATCGACGTCAGTGTGGGCGGCGAAGGCCAAATCTTAGAAATCTCCTTCACGCTCGACGACGGGCTAGTCAGCGCGTGGCATGGCATCGATGCAGACGAGAGGCACCCCGTCGATCGTCGCAACCACCAGCGATGAAATGTCAGAGTCAGGTGCAATGATCAGAATCATGAACGTACTTATCGCGCGCTACACGATGATCTGGCGCAGAACGGCGGCCGAGCGACCCGCGGTCCGCATGTATCACCGCGCAGTTCTGGTCCTGATCATGGCGGTGCCCTTTGCTGCGATCGGGCTGGCCATGACCGCCGTTCCGGGGCAAACGACGCTGCCTGAGGCAATCAGGGTGACCATCGCCGAGGTGACGCTCATCCCTGTGTCGGTAGCTGCGCTGCTGCTCACAGTGGCGACGGTCTACTTATTGATCGACCTGGCCCTCCCACGCCGGGAGCGCTTGGGTCCGCGGGACATTGAGAACATCTGACAAGCGTTCTTCGAGCTGCCCACCAGAAGTGACATCATCAATCGGGCAGCAGCTGTGAGGCAGGAACGCTGAAGTGGTCAGCTATCCGGTTTTTCAAGGCATGGACACCATGAACATCAGTGAAGCCCGGAGCGCGCTCTCCGAGACCGTGCGAACAGTCTTCGAAAGGGGAAAGACGTTGGGAATAAACGTGAATGGCCGGACGCAGGCCATGCTCGCACCACCGACGCATACCAACCGCGACCTCGGCGCATGGTTCGAAGCGGCGAGGTCGGTGCCCAGTCACCAGCTGCCTAGCCCGCTTGACCAGCACGCCGTCGACGACGGAGGGGTTGGCGCATGCCTGTGGATTCACGCCACCTCCGGAGCCATGATTGCTGCTATACCTACCGGCCGATGGGATACGCCAGGTGCCCATTTCGCCTTCTACTACAGCCACCCAGGACTGCCGCGCGCACTGCACCTCGACGGGTGGACATACGCGTTAGCGGCATGGCACAACCGGAGTGCCGCCGGATATGACGAACGCCGCAAGGAAGTACTTGAGCTATTCCGCGAACGAGCTCCACGAGCCAACTGACGAAAGCGCCGTCAGCGAGCAGAGGTGTCGGTAGCTCGTGCTAGTACTTCGGAAGAACCGGTTCTACCACCACCACGCCTCAGGAGAACGACGAAGCAGATGCAGCTTCCAGCCCCGCACAGCGTGCTCACTCCACGTCACCTCGCCGACCTGCTGCGCGCGGACAACCGACGTCGCGGCCGAATCACCTCACGCGGTCGCCGAAACGCCACGGAACGACATGCGCTCTACCAACGCCTCGCTGCCGCGGTCGACGCCAAGCCAGACGACGTCGACCTCGCCGACCACGTTCTCCGACTCTGGAGCCGCGATCAGCCGTGGCCCAGGTCCCGGCGCACACGAACGTTCACCATCACGCCTGCCTGCGAACGGGCCCACTGAGACACGTCCGGCGGCGACGCACACCATCGAGAGGAACCGCCGCAGATGTGGGCATACCAATTCATCGCTATCGGAATGCTGCTCGCCGCAGTCTTACTCCTCGTCAGCGCATCCCTACTTCCCTACCACCGACATCTGCTGCGCCCTCTGGCAGGTCTACTGGGCATCTTGGCTGTCGCGGTATCGGTAAACGGAGCTGCCGCCACGTTTGTGTCTGAAAAGTACGGCGTGGCCGCGGCGGTCCTGGTCGCCGTGGCCGCCACGCTATTCTCCGTGGCGGCTGTCAGCGTGCTTGGACTGTTCGGCGTCTGGTCGGAGCTTGAGGACCTGTTCGGCGGTCGTTCCTTCACGCTTTTCACTATTGTCGGAGTGCTCGTCGCCGGCATCGTGGCAACGTTCGCGGACTCCCTCATCGACGGCCAGCGTTTGAGAACCGTTGCCTATGCCGTCATCTACTTCTCGGTCATCGCGGGCATGCTCAGTGCCGCCTTGTGGCGCCGCCGACGACCAGGACGCCGCGGACCTCGCCACCGCCCGCACACCACGTGACCAGAGGCCGGGCATGATGCAGAACACGGAGAACGATCAAAGATGAACGAGCACGAGCGCCGCGTCGCCGCGATCGAACAGCTTTCGCGCGACATAGAGCAGTACGAACGCGCCGATCAGAGCGAGCTCAAGCCCTGGCACAACGACTATTTCCCTTTCTGCTGATCGTTGCCACCACCCTCACCAGCCGCGACACCACCGCCCTGCTGGCCACCCACTGGCGCGACGCCCTCGCCGACATCCCGCTGGAAGACTGCTTCTTCCGCATGATGACCCCGCACGAGGTCGGCCGCGGCTGCGGATTCGACCCCGACTTCGGCGACCAGAAAGGCACCTTCACCGTCTGGGGCAAAGGCCGCGACCAGATCGACGGCTACGGCAACGCCGTCACCCCACCCGTCCCGCTGTGGATCGGCACCCGCCTACGCGAAGTCCTCCACCCCACCAGCGGATGACAACGACAACAACCCCGGCGAGGAAGTTCCCTCGCTGGGGCTGTCGGACCGCTGAGCTGATGTGCCCCGCCGATCGGTGTGCGCCACGGCGACGTACCGAGACGGCAGGTCGTCTCATTCAGGAAATACCGCCATCACAGCGACGTGGGTCGAGGGGGTGGATAAAATGGAGACCAGGACGCCACTGCAATGACGTCCTGGTCTCCCGGTGTGGGGATTTAATTGTTCGTGAAGCAGCGGACGATGAAGTCGGCGGCGGCCTTGGCGATGTGGATGCAGATTGAGAGTTTGATCCACTTCTCCGGGGTCGTTCGCTTGTTCCAAGAAGGTTCGTTCATCGGATTTCCTCCTTTCCTAGTTCGTAGGGTCCCGTTCTTCCGGGTCGGTTGATCAGGCGTCGACCGAGGGCGTGTCGCCTGACGTGTCGGTGTCCTCGACGGCCGGCGCGCGGGAGGGGAGGGCGAAGTCGCCGATGACCTGGTAGTGGTTCGTCCACGTCCGCCCGTCGGGTGCGGCGGGCGCCTTGCGCCAGTGCCCCTGCTTCGTGATGACGCCGAGGTCCTCGAGTCGGCGTAGCCCTCGTTCGGCGGTGTCGGCGGACCAGCCGTACCAGAGCTGCATCTTCTCCGTCGGTAGGTCCACCCCTTCGGGCGGTTCGTGGAGGAGGGTGAGGAGCATCGCCAGGGCGGGTAGGTCCAGCTTCCCCAGCCAGTCGGCGTCGCGGTCCCACAGGCACGTCGACAGTCGGAGATAGCGGTCGCGTCCACGGAGATCCTCCCGAGTGAACGGTTCTCCTGATCCGTCAGGCCGCAGGAGGGTGATCCGGACAGCCCGGTCGGTTCCGCGGCGCGCGCGCGTAATCAGGGAGCGGTCCTCGAGACGCTTGAACGTCTTGGACATCGCCGCCCCGGTAGTCGAGCGAGACGACGTTGTTTCGCCGACCCCTAGCGCTCGCGCCCACACTGGCAGCGGGTAGGCCGCGCTCCAGCCGTCCTCGCCATCCCCGCTGGTGATCGCGGCATTCGCAAGCAGGTACGCGTGCAGGCCCCGGGCGTCGGAACCCTTGACGAACTTGGCAAGTGGGCCAGCCCGTGACGTCCCTTTCGGCACCGCGTCGCGCGGAGTCTGAACGAAGACCTTGTGGATCGGGACGTAGCCCCGGTCGAACGAGCCGGATCGCCGTAAAATGTGTTCGAGAGTGTCCCACCGATCGGCAGGTCCCTCATCAGGGATTGTTCCGGTTGAGTCCGGCTGTTGTGTGCGCTGCATGGAACCATTATGCGCCGATCCTGCACGCGGAGCCAACCGCATCAACCCATTTAATTTTTCCCCTGTAGCGGGTGTATGCGAGTACTCATGCGATCACCTGTGCGATGACCGCTGAGAGGACTCGTGGGAATGCACCTGCCGGTGAACCGTCCAGCGACCGCTTCCGGCTGCGCTTCTTCCGCGCTCCTGCGCACTTCAGCGGCAATGTGCGATCAAATCACTCAATCGCCGATTTGCTAATATTGCTGCATGATCGACGCTGACCTGTGGGGCGCGATTCGCGACCTGGCGGATCGCCAGTTCGGCCTGTTCACCACCGCCCAGGCCCGTCACCTCGGCGTCGCGCCGTACGTCCTGGCTCGTTTTGCGGCGCGCCAGGCCATCGGCCGGGTCCACCACGGCGTCTACGAGCTTCCCGAGTCCTCGGCCTGGACGACCTTCGGTGATTGGGCGGCACAGTGGTTGGCGCTCCACCCGGCCGCCGACATCGAGGAACGCCGCGCCCGCCCAGACAGCGTGGTGAGCCATGCCGCCGCTGCCCAGGTGCTGCGATTGGGCACGATCACCGCATCCGGGCTTGAGCTGAGCAGCCCGCACCGCATCAACGTCCGCGACCCGTCGGTGCACACCTGGCGCCGGCCGATCGGGTACCGCGGCCGCGACTGGGACCTCGTCGACGGACTGCCGGTGACCACCCCCGCACGCACCGTGGCCGACCTGCTGCTCACCCACGGCGACGGCGGGCACATTGGGACCACGCTGCACACCTGTCTGATCGAATCGCTGGTCGACGCCGACGAGCTGATCGCGGCGTGCGATCGGGCCGCGCCGCGGTGGAAGTACGCCTCCGGCGCTGAGCTGTTCACCTCGTTGCTCGATCAAGCTCAGATGCCGACCGAGCCGGTGTTGGTCGGCTGATGCCGTATGCGTCCGAAGAGGCGTTCCGCGCCGGGCTGAAAGCCCGCCTGTCCGCTCAAGCTCGCACGAGCAGGTTCAGTCGCGACGAGCTCGCGCAGACCGTGACCCTCCAGTTGTTCCTGGCCCGGCTGTTCCGCTCCCCCGACGCCGACCAGTGGATCCTCACCGGCGGTACCGCCCTGCAATTTCGGGCGCCGACCCAAGCCCGTCCCACCACCGACGCCGACCTGGCCACCCGCCTCGATGCCGAACACATGCAACACTCGCTGCGCCAGGCCGCCCACCCCGGACCCGGCGACTTCGGCGAGTTCGACATCACGATCACCGCGACCCGCAGCCCAGGATTGTTCGCCGGACGTATCCGCTACAACATTGCCGGACAACGATTCTCCGACGCCACACTCGACCTCGCCACCCACCGGGAGATGCTGCTACCGCCCGAGACGATCAGCCCGCACCCGATGCTCGCGCTCGACGAACTCGACCCCATGCCCGTGATCCGGATGCAAGCCGCCGCCGAAGCAGTCGCCGACAAAGTCGCCGCGCTCTATGAGCTGCACGGCACCCACGGCGACAGCCCCTCCACCCGTGCCCACGATCTGGTCGACCTCGTCATCCTCGCCCGCACCCAGACCTTCGACGCCGAACAGCTCCACACCGCGATCCGCCACCAAGAACACCGCCGCGACCTGACGATCCCGGTGCCGTTGGTGCTACCCAACCCGACCTGGGAGCGCGACTACCCAGAGCGCGCCGCTCACAGCGGGTTGCCGGCGCACCTGCACCAGGCCGCCGCCGCGCTCACGGCCGCCAACAGCCTCATCGAACCGATCCTGACGGGCGCGACCGGGAACGGCCAGTGGAACCCCGACGACGGTATGTGGACCTCGGAGAGGCCACGTTCGATCGGAGAACTGCTCAGCGACACCCGCGCCCCACGCTCGGCGACCCGCACACCGGCACCCGAGACATCCAGTGAGACGTCGGCGCCGAGGGTGGAACGTTCCCGCGATCACGGACCCGAGTTGTAGGCCCTTACGTCTCCTGGCGGTAGATCGGGCAGCCACACGAGGCGTTGCAGGCGAAGCTCCAGGTGGGGTGGGCTGCGTGGGTGTGTACTCCCCAGGGGTGCCCGCATACGCAGTCGGGGAAGAACTGGCGGTCCCAGCGGTCACAGAGGTCCTCGACGGTCAGTGTCCCCGATGGGTAGTCCACGGCGCCACGGAAGCCGACACACTGGTATCTCGACCAGGTGGGGTCGACGTCGACCGGACAGCCGAGGTAGCCGAGGTCGTGGTTGATAACCAGCCCGTAGTCGAAGGTGTTCTCCCCGCAGCGTCCACACCAGTCCTCACCGGTTGGTACGGGTTGGCCGTCGGGTCGACCGGCGCGACGCTGCTCCCACAGCTGGCGCAGGGTCGCGACCTCGGCCTCGAGGCGACGTTGCTCTTCGATGCGCTCGGCGGTGCCGTCGAGCAAATCGAGGAGGTTGATGTCGTTGTCGTGGTCGGACGATGTGCGCCGCGTCATGGGGGCCTCTCAGATGACGTCGTGGGGGTGTCAGTCGGCGGCGTAGAGCGCCGTGCGGGTCAGGGATAGGCATTCGCGGTTCTCGTCATCGGCCAGGACGATCCCGATACCGGTGGTGAGGATCTCGGCGAGACCGAGTGCCCACCTCGACCAGGTCAGATCGACCATGGCGTGCACGTGCTCGATGGGCACCAGCTCGGCCTGTCCGGTCTGAAGCACGCTGGTGGCGCGGATGATCTCACGCGCGCTCGGACTCGCGACGATGTTGCTGTAGCTCCACGACATCGAGGCTCCTTGTGGCCGAATGTTGCTGTGATGGCGCATGTTCCGACTTTTTGGCTTGACACACCGATGCACCTTATAGGGTTCACACTATGCACCCTATAGAGTACAGTCAAGCCATGACCGCAACCAGACTCCCGACGGCGCCGACCGCGCCGTCCTCGCGTGGCCTGCAACTCGACATGTTCGCCGAGGCGGCGCGCGATGAGCGTGTGCACGCCGAGCGCACGACCGGTGTTCCTAGCTTGTATGCGTTGCAGTGCAACACGATTGCTGACTACCAGCACGCGATGGCGCAGTGGAGCAAGGCATGGCCTGATCTCGCCTGTCTGCGCGACTCGCACGGCTGGCACGTCGCGATCGGTGAGTACGCGAGCAGCCGCGAACCGACCGACACGTGCATCCCGATCACCCTGCAAACTGACCTCCGATGCAACCGGACCTCGCACCGCGGCTGCCTGTGCGTGGGTGATCTGGTCTCGCGCAGCTTCTGCCGAGGTTGCGGCTGGCACTCGGAGGTCGTCGACGACGACACCGACGCGGCACTGCTGGGCCTGGATCACTGCTTCCCGGGATGGCGCGAGGACCCGATCGTGCCCTCGGCGCCCTACGACGACGGCCCCAAGCGCCGTACCCGCCTCAACTGGGAGACAACCGTCACCGAGCTGCACGCCTCGGATCGCCCCCAGGGGTACCCGATGATCACCCGCCGCGGACCGCACGGGTGGCGTGCGGTGCCAGGCCGATCGCTGTGGGGAGGCTACGACGTCGCCGCCGAAACCCTCGGCCGATGACCGACACCGCCGATCGCGCCGTGCCCGACCCGTCGGCCCGGGCACGGCACGCACTCGCCCCTCCCTGGCTCTGGCAAGCTCGACACCACACGACCATCGACCGCCCCCGAGAGGCCCGAATCCATGTCGAGCGACCCGTCCGAAATCAGCGTCGACGAGACCGCCGTCATGTCCGCCGTCGGAGCAGCGATCGTCGCCCGCCGTGCCGAACTCAAGATCAGCCAGCAAGCCCTGGCCCGCACCGTCGGCACCAGCCGGACCTTCCTGCGCGGCATCGAGGCGGGCGAGCGCGCACCGACCGTGGTCACCCTCACCCGGATAGCCCGCGCCCTGCACACCACCCCCAGCGCACTCATCACCACCATCCGCTGACCCGGCGGCGCCACACCCGGCGGCGCTGACGGGCCCGCCGGGCGAGGGCCGCAGCCCTCTTGCCCACCGGCGCAGTCACTACACCTTCCGCGCCATTCGAGATGTGTTTCTGTGCGCTTTCCGTGGCGCTTTCTGAACGCATAAAAGAATCCTCGAATAGAGGAGTAGATAGGCTTTCGACTGACCCCTAACAGCAGGTCAGTACGCATTTACGTGGATCATGAAATACGTTGTAGCCCTTGCGTATACAGCCATTAGTGTATAGAATAGAAGAAAGAAAACAGCCACTCAGGAAAGAGTTTCGGAAATGACCGTCACCGTGTACACAAAGCCCGCGTGCGTTCAGTGCCACGCCACATACAAGGCGTTGGACAAGCAGGGCCTGGCCTATCAGGTGGTCGACATCAGTGCCGACGACGACGCTCGCGACTACGTGATGAGCCTGGGCTACCTGCAGGCGCCGGTCGTGGTGATCGACGACGGCCAGCAGTCATGGAGCGGATTCCGTCCCGACCGGGTGAAGGCGCTCGCCACCGCAGCCTGACCCGCCAGCCCCCCAGAAACGGGTGTCGCATTTGCCGTCGACGACACCCAACCCGCAACGCCGAACAAGGAGACCCAGGATGAGCCGTCCATCCACCGCCACCAACGACCACGCCCAGTGGACCTTCGGTGGCCTCGCGATCGCCACTGACAACGCCTCACTGTGGGCAACCCAAGCCGCAGCGGATGATCCCGCCGACACCTCCGCACCCCAGGTGCAGGCCACGCTCGCCGACGTCGAGGGCGATCTCGTCGTCTCCATCGCCGTTCCCGCCGGCCTCAGCTTCGTGGCCAACGTCGACGACGGCGTCATCCAGATCACCATGGCCAACATCCATGCGGACTGCTGCCAGAGGTGCGGGGAACACTTCAGCGATCCGCACGCACCGGAGTGCGAGATCGGCGCCGCCGAAGAGACTGCGCTCGCCGCCCAGGACGACACCGCCATGCTCGCCGCCCTCGAGGCCCGCGCCGAACGGCGGCTGCGATGAGCTACACCCTCGACGCGGCCCTCGCCGACATCACGGCCACCACCGGGCTGGTGTTCACCCGCACCACCTTCGGCCCGCAGCGCAGCGGGCACCTCGCCTACACCCGCACGCGCGAGGGCGTGGTGATGATCGACAACGACTGGCAGGCACTCACCGACAACGGCGCCGGCGTCTTCGTGCCGAGCAACCCGCACCGCCCGCCGGTCCACCCGATCGTCATCGCCGTCTACAAAGACGGTGACCTTAACTGCTGCCCGCTCGCGGAAGTATCCACCCGCCGCGCCGACATTGCCGTGCTTCCCCACCTGCTCGACCAGGCCCTCGAACTGGCCGACCGCGCCCGCCGGGAGCACAGCCACCTCGACCATGACTACGACGGCCGCGGCGACACCCAACGATGCCGCCAGGTGAGCTGACCCATGCCCGTCGAGACCCCATCGGACCCGTCGGTGAGCGCCGCCCACCATGACGCGGTGGCGCTCGCCGACGGCCCCGGGTGGGCCAGCGACACCGGCCACGCAGAGGTCCTGTTCCTCTCGGCGGTGCTGTGGGCCACGCCAGCCCACCACGACAACCTCACCGCCATCGTCGGCCTGGTCTGCGCCGAGGACTTCTACGTGCCCGCCCACGGCGAACTGTTCACGATCATCGCCGAGCTCATCGCCGACGGCGCACGCCGCGCGCACGACCCCACCACCGTCGCCCACGAACTACGCCGCCAAGGACGCGCGGCCACCCTCGGCGCCGAGCACCTCACCCGTGCGCTCGTCGCGGCGACCTCCGCCGGCGCCGACGGCATCCAGGCCCGCCACTACGCAGCGATGGTCGTCGCCGATGCCTACCGCCGCCGCTACCGCGCCGCCGGAGACGGCATCACCCACGCCGCCGACCACCTCCCCGAGGCCGAACTGTGGGACTACATATGCGCCCACGGCATCGCCTTGCGCGAGCACCGCACCCGCCTGTCCGCCCTACGCCCGAACTGACACACCGAAAGGAACACCGCCATGCCCACCGACACCGACATCCGATACCCGGCTGCCGATCTGGCCAAGCTCCACGCCGACGCCTACACCCTGCGCCACATCGACAACCTCACCTGGGACCAAGTCGCCGCCACACTCGACGAACCCGTGGCCGTGGTCAAGGACTGGGCACAGACCTACATCGACCGCACCGACGCCGCCGCCGCCGAACAGCAGATGTCGCTGTTCGACTGACCCCTGCCCGCACCGACCCTCGTCGCCTCGTTCGGAGCCCGCCCATGCGCACCCTCGCCCGTTTCGTCTCCCGCACCGTGCTGCGCCTCGCGCTGCTCGCCGCGCTCGTCGTGGCGGCCTTCGCGGCCCTCAGTGGCGTCGTCGACGCACTCCCCGCACCCGGCGACCTCTGGACACGGGCTACCTCTGTTGCTGCACCGTCGCGACCATCAGCCGACACCACGCCCGCCGTGGTCACTCGCGTCGTCGACGGCGACACGATCGTCGTCGCCACCGACACCGATCCCGACCTCACCGTGCGTCTGCTCGGCATCGACACCCCCGAGGTCCGCAAACCCCACACCCCGGTCCAGCCGTGCGGCCCGCAAGCCAGCGACCGCACCCGCGCACTCGCCGCCCCCGGCACCGCCGTACGCCTCGAGTACGACCCCACCCAAGACCACACCGACCGCTACGGCCGCGCCCTGGCCTACGTCTGGATCGGCGATACCATGCTTAACCACACACTCGTCGCCGAAGGGTGGGCACGCACCTACGTCTACAACCACCAACCCGGACGCCACGCCAACACCCTCGACGCCGCCCAACGCGACGCCCAGGCGGCCCGAGCCGGCGTTTGGGGCCAGTGCCCGCGATAGCCGATCCTCAGGCGTGCACAGGGTCGGGAGCACGCAGCGGTGCAGTCATGGTGATCCACCGACCGGTCCGGCCCCGATGCGTCACCGCGCGCGATCACGCACGCCGCGACGACACCCAGAACGCCGTCGCGTAGCCCGCGCAGACGTTGCAGACGGCGTGAGCCAACGCGAACCCGATCACGAGCCGGTAGTCGGCAGCCTCCTCGGCACGCGGCCGCGTATGCCGCAAGCTGCGACCACGATCGCACCGATGCGTAAAACGTTGAACCGCCAACGCCCGGTCACTACCGGCGGGTCGGTTGGCCTGAGTTCGAGCATCGGAGTCTCCATCTGGGATCGGGAGGATGACGGCAAGGCGCGGTGACGATCCCCTCGCGTGAGCGCCGTGCACTAACACAAGGCGGGTGTCAGTTTTCAGAACAGGCCGAGCTGATCGGCAGGTGTGGACGGCACCGGTTGGAACAGCCGGTGCGCCTGGTCGGGGTCGCCGCCGTCGCGCAGGTAGGTGCGCAGCATGACCGAACGCGCGGCGCGGTCGATGGCGGTGGTTGGTCGTGATCCGCGGTGGCGGCCGAGGCCGACGGCGTAGGTGAGGTTGTTGGTTTGGGTGCCGATGCGTACGTGGGCGGAATCGACGCGCACGCAGAGCGGTTCGTTGCAGTAGTGCTCGCCGATGTCGGCGGCGTCGGTACCGAGGTCGGGGTGTACCAGCAGCAGCGCGAAACGGTGCGCGCTGATCGCTCGTTGACGGTTGTTTCGGCGGAAGGTGAATCGGCCGTATCCGTCGGGGGAGCTGACCGCACCGATCCAGTACCAGCAGCCACGGGGTGTGAGGACGACGTGCTGCCAGAAGTGTTGCTCGGCGCGAGCATCGGGCGTCAGCGTCGGGTCGGTGACCACACCCGGCGACGGTGTCGCGGTGCCGGCCGCACGGTGGGTGGCCGGCACCGCGAACAGGCCCAGTTGATCATGGTCAGGGTCGACACTCATGGCCGAACCGTAGAACCCTAGGCCGACATCACCGCGGGATCAGATGGCTCGGTGCGGCTCTCATCGGTGGCCGCGTCCGGAGTGGCCGGGGCCGGTGTCTGCTCCTGGCTCGAGGTGGCCTTTTTCGTCGCGACGGACAGGCCCGCCTCACGCAGCAGCGTCTTGGCTTTCGCGGCACTGATCTCCACGAGATCGGCCGCGCCACTAACACTTCCTACTCGCTCGGCGATCGCGGCAAGTGCGGTGGCTTTCGCCTTCGCTGATCGCTCGGTGATCACTCGCAGTTCTGCTTCGGCAGCGGCGAGTTCGGAGTCGGCTTGTAGGAACTCGGCGATGTTGGCCTCGTTGGCTTCCATCACCCTCAACTCAGCTTCGAGTTTGCGTTCGAGTTTCTCGCGTTCCGCGGCTCGGCGCGCCTCCAACGCCCCGAGCGTTCGTTTGCGCGCAGCAGCGCGCGCCTGACTGGCAGTGAGTTTTGAATTGTTCGACGGCATACCGGACACGATAACGCCGGCCCACGCCCACTCGCCACCGCCACACGCGGCTTCTCGGTGCGCACTTCACCGCCCCTCCCCTTCCGATCGCCCTCCGTTCCCGCCCTCCCCATTCCGTTCATTCCGCCCTCACCTGCATCAACACCCCCGATCGCCCCCATGACGCAAACCGCACCCCGAACGCCAAATCCTTCCCACTCCCACACACCTCTTGCATTCTGGATTCGTCCGACGAAATTAATGTGCCAGAATGCAGCCATGGCCGGTGCCGGGACGTGCGATCACTGCGGTGACGTGCTGCCCGGAGACGGCGCACCGCGACGCGGACGGCCGCGCCGGTGGTGCTCGACGGACTGCCGCCGCGCGGCATGGGTCCGCCGCCACGACCGGCCCGCCGCGACCGGGATGACCGCCCAGGATGCGGTCGCCCAGGTGCTGGACTCCCCAACCGCCACAGCCGAACTCCTCGCGGGCTTGACCGCGCGGATCGAGGGTGGCGACGAGGTCGCCAGCGGGGTCATCGCCGAGCTGGTCCGGGCGCACCGCGCGAGCGTCCACGTGGTGGCCCGCACCAACGAGTTGCGCCCGTTCCGGCGGTGACCTGAGTGACCGCGACCATCCATAAACTGACCGCCGGCGACGGGTATGAGTACCTGACGAAATCCGTTGCGGCGATGGACGCCACCGACAAAGGGCGGGTCTCCCTCGCCGACTACTACAGCGCCAAAGGCGACTCGCCGGGGCAGTGGATCGGCTCCGGTCTGGCCGGATTGGCCGACGTCGGATCAGGTCTCGAGGTCGCCGACGAGCTCGCCGAGGCGCGCACCATCGAGGCCGGGTCGATGGTGTCGGCGGCGCAGATGAAGGCCCTGTTCGGTGAGGGCCGCCACCCCAACGCCACCGCGATCGAGCAGCACGCCGTGGCGTCCTCGGACTGCCGCACCGCCCAGGCGTTGGCGGCGACGAAACTGGGCAACGCCTACGCCGTCTACGACGAATATCCGGAGTTCCTACAGGAACTCGCGGTGGTGTTCCGCGACCACAACCTCGCCCGCGGGCAACGTTGGGATGCGGTCATCGACGACGACACCCGGGCGGCGTTGCGCACCGAGTTGGGCCGCGAACGATTCACGAAAACCTACCGTCGCCCGCCGCGGGATTCGCGCGAACTCTCAGGGTTCATCGCCCAGGAAAGCCGCCGGCGTCAATCGGCCGTGGCCGGGTACGACATGACGTTCAGCCCGGTGAAATCGGTGTCGGCGTTGTGGGCCGTTGCGCCGCTACCGATGGCCGAGAAGATCGAGGCCGCCCACCGCCAGGCGGTCGCCGATGCACTGGCGTTCATCGAACGCGAAGCGTGCCTGTCGCGGTTGGGAACCGACGGCATCGCCCAGGTCGACACCGACGGTTTGATCGCCGCGGCGTTCACCCACCGCGACTCCCGTGCCGGTGACCCGGACCTGCACACCCACGTCGCCATCTCTAACAAGGTGCGGGTGCGCGACGCCGCCGGGATCACCCGATGGATGGCCCTGGACGGCACCCCGTTGTTCAAGGCCACCGTGTCCGCGTCGGAGGTGTACAACTCGCGCATCGAGCTGTATCTCCAGCGCGACCTCGGGGTGTCGTTCAGCGAACGCCCACAGGCCGATGCACGCAAACGCCCCGTCCGTGAGATCGACGGTGTCGCCACCGAACTGATGGCCCAGTGGTCGTCGCGGCGCGCGGCGATCGAAGACCGTCTCGGCGAGCTGTCGCAGCAATTTCACGCCGATCACGGCCGCGAACCCACCACCGGTGAGGCGTTCGATCTGGCCCAACAAGCCACCCTGGAAACCCGCGACGCCAAGCACGAACCCCGCTCGTATGCCGAGCAGCGCCACGCCTGGCGCGACCAAGCGCGCCGCGTCCTCGGCAGCGATCGCGCGATCAGTGACCTCGTGCACGAGGCCACCCATCCACACTCGCGCACCCGTGAGCACCCGGAGTTCACCGACGAGTTGTGCACCGAGCTCGCCGCCAATTGCATCGAGACCATCTCGGCCACGCGCGCCCGCTGGCAGCGTCCGCATCTGCGTGCCGAAGCCGAACGCCAACTGCGCGCCCGCGACTTCGCCGGCATCACCGACACCGACGAACTCGCTGTCGCCGTGGAGCGCATCGTCGACACCGCACTGGCCGCCGACACCAGCGTCGCGGTGTCCTCTGACGCCCTCGACGGAGACCTGGACGAACCGGAGGTGTTGCGTCGCGCGAACGGCGAATCAGTGTTCGTGCGCCACGATGTCGCCCTGCACACCAGTACCGACATCCTCGCCGCCGAACACCGGATCGTGGCCGCCGCCAAGCGCTCCGACGGCCGCCGCCTCGACGAGACCACCGTCGACATCGCATTGCTCGAGCAAGCCGCCAACGGCCGCGAACTCAACGCCGGCCAAGCCGCCATGGTCCGCGAACTGGCGACCTCCGGGCGCCGCGTGCAACTGGTCCTCGCGCCAGCCGGTACCGGTAAGACCACCGCCATGCGCACCCTCGCACGGGCGTGGACCGACAGCGGCGGCACCCTCATCGGCCTGGCCCCCACCGCCGCCGCAGCTGCGGTGCTGCGCGAGGAACTCAACACCGCCACCGACACCGCCGCCAAACTCGTTCAACTCGCCGAAGCCCGCCGCGACCGAGCCCTGGCCGCGACCCCGCACACACGCACCGTCGGTAATCCTGAGCTCGCCGCGAGAGTGGCCGCGGCCAAGGAGAAGCTGGCCGACCCTGCCTATGTCGCGCCCAAGGAACCGGACTGGTTCACCCGTATCGGACCCGACACCCTCGTCGTCGTCGACGAGGCCGGAATGGCCTCGACAGCCGATCTCGATGAGGTGATCCGGTGCATCGTCGGCCGCGGCGGCAGTGTGCGGCTGGTCGGTGACGACCAACAGCTCGCCTCGATCTCGGCGGGCGGTGTGCTGCGCGACGTCGCCCACGAAACCGGGGCGCTCACCCTGAGCCAGGTGGTGCGGTTCTCCGACGCCGCCGAAGGTGCGGCGTCGCTGGCCCTGCGTGACGGCGACCCCGCCGCCCTCGGTTTCTACGCCGACCACGCACGCATCCACGTCGAGTCCGACGCCGTGGCCACCGACGACGCCTACCAGGCCTGGTTGGGCGACCGCGCCGCCGGACGCGACACCGTCATGCTCGCCGCCACCCGCGACACCGTCAACGCACTTAACGAACGCGCCCGCTCCGACCGTCTCGCCGGCATCGACCCCCACCTCCGCGGCCCCGAGCTGCGCCTGTCCGATGGGTTGGCCGCCAGCGTCGGCGACATCATCAGCACCCGCAGCAACCGCCGCGATCTGCGCCTGTCGACCACCGATTGGGTCCGCAACGGAGACCGCTGGCGGGTCACCCACATCGGCGCCGACGGCGCCCTGACCGCCCAACATCTCGACCTCAACCGGCATGTGCAGCTACCCGCCGACTACGTCGCCGAACACACCACCCTCGGCTACGCCTCCACCATCCACGCCGCCCAGGGCATGACCGCCGACACCTGCCACGTCATCGGCTCCGACGCCCTGGACCGACAGCTGCTCTACGTCGCGATGACACGCGGCCGCCACGGCAACCACATCTACCTACCCACCACCGAAACCGACCCGCACAACGCCACCACCCCTAAAGCCCGCCACCCCCAGACCGGGCTGGAAACCCTCGCTGCGATCCTCGGCCGCGACGGCACCCAACAGTCGGCGACCACCGCCCAACGCGAAGCCGCCGACCCGTTCCGGCGCCTGGCCCGCGCTGCGGCCGCCTACGACCACGCCCTCGGTGCCGCCGCCGAACACACCCTCGGCGCCAAGGCGATGCGCGACCTCGAACACGACGCCGACGCCCTCTACAGCACCCACACCGGCACCCCCGCAGGCACGCTCACCGCGTGCGCGGCCTGGCCCACCCTGCGCACCCACCTCGCGACCCTGGCCCTCGGTGGCGACGACCCGATCACGCGCCTACAGGCAGCGATCACCCACCGCGAACTGGGCACCGCCGCCGACCCGGCCGCCGTGCTCGACTGGCGCCTGGACCCCACCCAGCAACACTCCGCCGGGGGCGGGCCCCTGCCCTGGCTGGCCCGCATCCCCGCCGGATTTGACGACCCCCAGTGGACGCCGTACCTCACCCGGCGCGACGCCCTTGTCACCGACCTCGCCGCCACGGTCACCGACCAGGCGACCGCCTGGGACACCACCACCGCCCCGATGTGGGCGCGTCCGCTGCTCCTCGCAGACACCGAACGCGGCGGCGAGCTCGTCGCCGAACTCGCCGTGTTCCGTGCCGCCCGCGGCGTCGACGACACCGACCGCCGCCCCGCCGGACCGCGCCCGGACTCCATTGCCCTGGCGCGGCGTCACGCCGCGCTGACCGAACGCGCCGACGCCCTGGTCACCACCACCGCCGACGCTGCCCGCTACGCCGACCTCGCCCGCGACCTCGACCCCCACCTCCTCGCCGACCCGTACTGGCCCGAACTCGCCGACCACCTGTCGCTGGCCGCCCGCGCCGGCCTCGACGTGCACACCTTGGCCCGCGACGCTCTCGCCGACAACCCGCTGCCCACCGAGATGCCCGCCGCCGCACTGTGGTGGCGCCTGTCCGGGCAGTTGGCTCCTGCTGCGGCCGAAGCCACCAACACCGGCCTGCGCCCGGACTGGGCAGACGCTCTCGTCGGGATCGTCGGGGACCGGGCCGCCGAAGCGATCCTCACCGACCGGGCCTGGCCCGCACTCGTGGCCGCGGTCAGCGCCGCCGACCCCGCCCAGTGGACTCCCCACGAGCTACTCGACCTCGCCGACACCCTGCTCCACAGCGGCGCCGACGACGACCACACTGTCCGGCTCGACGAGTACGCCCGCCTGCTCACCTGGCGGATCGAACTGCTCGTCACCCACAGCAGCCACGCCACCGACACCACCCCACTACCGCCGACCCCGCCCACCCCCGAAGACGAAGCAGCCGCCGAAGCAGCCGCCGAAGCCGCCGGACTGTCCGACCCCTGGGCTTCGGTCCCTTCCAGCGGTCCCGCCGCCGACCACGAGCTCGTCGTCGACGAGGACTACCTCGCCGCGCTCACCGCCACCGAACCACCACCTGAACCCGGCGTCGACGACCTCGACGTCGAGGAGTTGGACCGCTACGAGGACCTTGACTTCGACGAGTTCGCCGCCGACGTGGTCTCTGCACCCGATCGGTTCGCTGCGCCGTCCGACCTCGCCGAATGCATCGCGCTGCGCTACGAACTCACCGCCCAAATCACCGAACTCGACGCCGACGTGATGCAGCTACGCGACGCGATCAACACCGGCACCAGCGCCCACCAGCAAGCCATGGCACCGCACGTCCTGGCGTTGCGCGCTGCTGCCGACCACCAATTCGCCGCAGCCACCGACACCGCAGGTCACCATCACGACCTGATGATGGCCGAACAACTCATCGAAGACCTCACCAACCAGGCAGCCGCCCTGCGCCGCACCGCCGCTCAACTGCGCGCAGCCGACACCACCGACCTCGACCCCCTCAGTGACGACGAAGCACCCGGCCTCGCCGCCCTACGCGCCGAGGCCGACGCCACCGCCCTGGACTGGCGCATCACCGCCGCGACCGTCGACCGCGACGCCCTCACCACCGTCTACGACGACGCGAACGCCCGCCTCGAGACGGCGGTCGCCGAATCCGGCGGTGTGCGCGTCACCGACACCGACGTCGAACTCGCGCGCCTACAAGCCATCGAACTCGACGAACTCAACCTCGCTGACCTCCGCGCCCGCCGCGCCGACCTCACCACCCGCATCTACCGAATCGACAACCGACTCAACCACGTCCACGCCCTCACCCACACCGCTCACCACCACCGCGACACCTACCTCATGCCCACCACCGCCACCGGGCCCGGCGCCACCACCGACGCGGTCGCCCTGTCGGCAACCCACCCCGCCACCGAAGTCACCGCCACCGCGGTCGCCGAACCAGCGGCCAACACCGAACTACGCGACTGGCTCCACCAGGACCCGCTCCGCGTCATGAGCGACGACCAGCTCACCGCGCACCTACGCACCCTCACCCGCCGCCACACCCTCGCAGTCGACGACCTGCGGACCAGCCGACCAGCACCTGAGCGGACGCCGCGGGTGCGCGCCGACCACGCCGAACTCGCCGACACTGTCGACCGCATCACTACCGCCCGCACCGCCCGCCACGCCCTGGCCGCTGCCGCCGCCCGGGTCACTGAGGCGCGCGCCGAGTTGGCGGGACTGCCGCCGGCCGGGCGTGGCCGCAAAGCGCGCGCCGAGCACGACCAACATCACCAGCGCCTCGCCGAGGCGGTCGCCGCGGCCGAGCGCCAGCATGAGTACCTCGCCGCCGCCCACGAACAGACCCGCAGGGCCGTTGGTGTCCCCGAACACCAATGGGACGAACTGACCGCCCGCGCCGCCGACACCACCACACTCGCAAGCGAACTGGCCGCCGCCGAGCAGGCCGACACCCGTGCCCGCCAGCTCGCACAGAAGGCCATCGACAACCGCGACGCCGCAGCCACCGCCATCGCTCACGCCCGAGCCGAAGTAGCCCGCCGCGACACGCTTCCGGCCGAACAACGTGCCGCCGAAGACATCATCCGGGATCTGATCGCACCCACGGGTGGCCGCGATACCTCCACGACAGCCGAACCGCCGGCCTCTGCTCCTCGCCCCCGCGCCCTACCGCCGGAGCGGGATTACGGCCAGGACCGTGGCATCGGCGACTAAGCAGCAGGCCGTTGGTAACCAGGCGGCTAAGCTAAGTCGTTGCGGCCAATCGTTACGGCTAGTGATGCGCAGGACCGTGAGATTGAACGTCCGCCACGAACATGGGCAAGTTCGGGTTTCGACGACGGCCATCTCGCGCTTACCGGGTCCGCGCGACCGTAGGTATCCGACACACGAGCTACGTCCGGCGGCCGCGCCGCCATCGTCCGCGCACGGGTGGTGACGGTTGTTCGCTCGGGCCACCATCGAGGAGCTCCTCAATCCGCTGCACGAAGAGCTCGGGCAGCCGCTCGACCCCCTCCGCCGCCAGATCGAGGGTGGCAGCATTGTCGAACCACTCACGTGGAAGCTCGCCGATCTTGTCCGCACGTGTTCCCGTAAGCCGCTCAAGGGCGTTCAGTGATGTAACGGCAGAGTCCGGGTCAGTGAGCAGGCTTGGCCACTCGGTAGCAATCGTCGAGGCTGCCCACTCGTGTGCCGGGTCGCTCGCCGCTACCCCGAAGGTATGCAGCAGGCGTAGATATCGTCTGGTCCGCTTCCGCTGTGCCCCGTCCAACTCAGCGTCGAATGGCCCGAAAACAGGTGTGACCTCGGCGAGCACACACGGGACGTCGAGTGCTGCCAGCGCGGCCAGGCGGTGATTACCGTTGACGCTCACGACGTAGACCCATCCAGCGTCGGGGCCTGCGTCCCATCCCTCGATCATGAGCCCGGCTCCATTCGTCGCTGGGGCGTCAAAGAGCCTGTCGAGTCCGGCTGGGGCTCCACGCTCGGTTTGGATGCGTTGGGCCAGTTGGGCAACTGCCCCGATTCCCGCGCCGGATCGGTCGCTGGATACATCGTGGATGAACGACTGCGTTCCCGGCCGCATGAGGAGGATGCGTCGGGGGTCGACCCACGCCATGATTCGGGAGTTTGCGGGATCGACAGATCGTACGGTGGTACCCCGGCTTGGGAAGTGGGGCCGGGGCCGCTGCGTGAATGCTGTGACTTTCTCGACCAGCTCGGAGTGACTAAGCGGCTGGAGAGACCGTAAGTGCTCGATGAGCAATGCTGCTCCGCCATGGGGTCTTCCACCGAGCAGTGTCAGCGGCGCTGCACCCTGCTGCCGTAAAAGATCTCGTGTTTTGGCGATCTCTTCGTCCGATGCACGATCGGAGTACAACTCGTCGGGGTCATAATCGTCGGGCTCCCAACGTGACTGCTCACTTTCGGCCGTCACGAGTACCTCCCTGGTGAAGCGTTTAGTGTGATGATCCCTCGATCCGAGACGCACGCCTCGGTGGGTGCTATTCGCCGATCTGGACGGTTGCGGCTTCGTCGGGTGCGGAGCCCTGCGTGACCCTTTTGTGTGGTCAGCGGATTTTACGTAGGTAGACGTCGCCGGTGGGGACGCCGCCGGCGAACAAGACACCTTTGTAGCCGTGTGGTGTCTTGCGTAGTTCGATGCGGGAGTACCAGTGCGCGACTGGGTCACCGGCGATCGAGACGATGCCGCCGTTGCGTGTTTGGGTGATGTGGCTGTTGGTGGCATTCCATGGCCCGACGCCGTAGATGTCTTGGAACAGACGGTTGCCGATCACTCGCGCGTTGGATTCCGGGTAGGGGATGACGCCGTACATGACCAGCTGGTACTTATATCGGCCGTCGTCGATCTTCGCGTACGCTTGTCCACTACCGAGGCCGAGACCAGTGGCGAGGCCGGCGGTGATGAGAAGTCCGGCGACGATGGTCTTGACGGCGGTGGAGAGCCGAGCTGTGTGCAAAGGCATGAAGTCACGTCCTGTTCGGTATCGGTTGCTGGTGATGGGTGCGCGGGTTTGGCGGTTCGCTTCTATCACGAACCCGGGACAGGCGTGGCCGGCGACGCTGGTCGCGCGTAGCGAGCCACGCCTGTCCGGTGGGGTCACCGCCGCGGGGTGGGCTTGTGCTCCTGGGGGCCAGGTGATCTTGACGCGGCCGGTTCTTGTCAGCGGTTGCCCCTTGTCGTCGAGTCACGTCCGAGGCGGCCTGCTCGAGATCAGCTCCGGCCGGGCCGAGAACCGCATCGGCGGGGGTGCGACAGCGAGCTCGCACCCGCCAACGCCTGCGTCTGAGCGCGGTGAACGCCACTGCTGTACTCACAGGTCCAGGTCCAGGTCCGGGTCGCGGTGGGGCTGTGTCCCGTCATCGAGCGGGTCGTGGGGCGGGGGCTGCGAACCGGTGTTCTCTGTGCGTTCTGCCTCTGGTGGGGGTCGGGTGTCGGCGAGTAGTGTTCCGACTCCCGGGTCTGCTGTGGTGGTGTCCTTCTCGGCCTGGTAGAGCTCTGCTTGGTGTTGGTGGGAGCGTTTCATCACGGCGACATAGTCGGCGGCATGGTCGAGTCCTGCTTCTCCGACCATGACCGGTGTCGGGTTGAGTTCCAGGCTCCAGCCGGGTTCACGACCGGCGCTACGCATCCGTTCCTCGGCAGCCTGGCGGGCGGCGACCGCTTCCTCGGACTGTTGGGCCCGTTCGATCTCCATCCGCAGTTGCCGCAGCCGAACCTGTTTGGTCTGCAACTCATCCGCCCGGGCGAGCGGTGCGTCGATACGCGGAGCATTGACCTCGACTTCACGGCGGTAGCTGGCGATGTCAGCGACCAGTTGAGCACGGGTGTCGTCGAGCCCGGTGTACAGGTTCTCCAGACGGGTAGCGAGCCCGGATGCGGTCGCGGTGCGCCGCTCGGCGGTGGTGAACACCTGGGAAGCGTCGAGAGTGAACCCGGGCCGCCCCGGGCAATCGAGCCACACATGGACCTTGTCCTGGGCGAACTCGCGCGAAGCGTGCGCCTGAAGTCCCGACGGTATCGACGCGATCGGCATGGACTGCTTCATGCCGGCACCTTTGAGCTCGTGGTAGACCGCCGTCACCCGCGACAACAGCGCCTCGGACCGCTCCGGACGCTTCGATAGAGGACGGGCACCGGTGACGACGAACTGCTTACCGGCATCAATCCACTCCTGATGACCGGCCAGCAGAACGTCGAGTTTCTCGATGCTTTCTTCGAGTCGTGGGATGGCCCGGTCGGCGGCGGCCACGACCCGCCGCGCGTGGGAGCGGGAGTCGGCGTGGGCGCTGGCCAGTGCGGACAGGCTTTTCACCTCGTCTTCCAGGGTGGCCATCTCGAGGAACCGTTCGTCGCCGGTGGCAGCGGCTTTGGTCGCCGCGGCCGCCTCAGACAGTGAGTCGTCGGCGATGTCGTCGACTTCGGCGACGTCGTCGAGCTGGCCGCGTTTGGCCTGTTCGATGAACGCTGCCTTGGACTCGACTTTCGACCACATGACGGTGTCGGTGGTGCCTGCGGTGACGTAGTTCAGAATCTCGATCCGCGGATTCTGGTTGCCCTGGCGGATGATCCGGCCTTCGCGTTGTTCGAGATCGGCGGGTCGCCATGGCACGTCCATGTGGTGTAGACCGATGAGGCGGCCTTGGACGTTCATGCCGGTGCCCATCTTCGAGGTCGATCCGACCAGCACCGCGATCCGACCGGCACGGCAGTCGGCCTGCAACGCCAGTTTCTGCGAGGGTGACTTGGCGTCGTGGATGAACGCGATCTTCTCCGCGGGCACCTGATGCTGCTCGACGAGAAGGTCTTTGAGGTTGGAGTACACTGACGGGCCGTCGGGCTGCGGGGTGCCGCGATCGCAGAACACCAGCTGCAACGCCCCGCGGATCGGGGACCGCTCCCCTTCCTCGGTGAGGTAGTCGTTGTCGGCGGTGGCGTGGTAGATGCGGGCGACCTGTTCGGCCACGGCATCGGCGCGGGTGTTTCCCGGATCCGGTTCGAGGTTGGCCAGCGCCGGGTCGAGAGCGACGTTGCGGCCGTCGTTGAGGATCTTGAGCACGTTGTCGATGTCGGCGCGTCGCGGGTCGAGATTGTCGGCCCGGTAGTCGAGGTCGGCGATGAAGTCTTGCCGTTCCTGGCCGGGTGTGCTGGTGATGATCTGCCGCCCGTCATGGGTGGGCAGATTGGCTGGGACTTGTTCACGGACCACGACGTCGGTGTACTGGGCGGCCATCGCGAACATCTCCTTGGGGTTTGCGAACGCCGACACCTTCGACACGACACGCAGTTTGGTGCCGGTGGCGTTGGGGATCGTCTCTGAGCGGGTCGCGGTGAACGACGCCGCCCAGTCGGTGATCGAGCGGACCCCGGCCACCTCCAGCACATCCGGGCGCAGGTATTGCTGCATCACCCACGACTCGGCCAGCGAGTTCGCGATCGGAGTTCCGGTGGCGAACGTCGCGACCCGTTCAGCCCCTGGGGTGATGATCCGCCCGGCCGCGACCGCCTGGTGTTGGCGGCGTTCACGCAGGTAGTCCAGCTTCAATGACAGGTCCTCGGCCTTGTTCGACCCGGTCAGTGACAGCGAGTCGATCGTGCACTGGCGGCCCTTGTTTTTGTACTCGTGGGCCTCGTCGACGAACAGATAGTCCGCGCCGGTGTCTTCGAACAACACCCCGTGGTCCTTCTTGGCCTGATCGGTTGCGGCGTCGAGTCGTTTCTGGAGCTGCTTCTTTGCCTGTTCGATCTTCTTGACCGTTGCCTGGGTCATGTCGCCTGCGCTCGCGGACAATTCGGCGTCGAGTTCGGCGAGCTGGCCGGCGATGTAGTCGACACGGCGCTGGGGGTGGACCCGGATCGCGGAGAACACCGAGGCTGGGATGATGACCATGTCCCAGTCGCTGGTCGCGGTCTGGGCGGCGAACACGCGGCGGTCCTCAGGCGACATGCCTTTGCGTCCCACGAGCACGTTCGCTGCGGGGTACCACATCTTCACTTCGCGGCCGAACTGCTCGATGAGGTGGGTGGGCACCACGATCCACGGCTGATTGACCAGGCCGCGGCGTTTGAGCTCCATCGCCGACATGAACATCGTGCCGGTCTTGCCCGCGCCGACCACGTGATCGAGCAGCACGGTCGGCTCGGCGAGAATTCGCGCTACCGCATCGCGTTGGTAGGGGTGCGGCTCGAACACCGGGGACAGACCGGGCAATGCCAGCCGTGATCCGTCGTGCTCGGGGCGGACCCAGGTGTTGAAGCGGCGGTTCCATTCGGCGACGAGGCGGTCGCGGCGCTCATCATCCGACCACAGCCACGACCGGAACTCGGTGGTGATCTTCTCGGCTTGGACCTGGGCGAGGATAGTGGCCTGGGCATCGACTTCCGGTGCCCCCTCTTCCTGCGCCGGCCCCGAGTTCTTGACCACGATCGACCGTTGGTTGAGCAGCATTTCGGTGAGGTCGATCGCATCGAGCGCCTTGTTCTTCCTGTCGGCATTGTCGGCGCCGTACTCGGTGCGCATCAGCGCGCTGTTGCGTTCGTCAGGTGGTACCTCGACGCCCCACGAACCGGCCGCGCGCGTCACTCGGGCACTCGTGGCGCCGAAGGTCTCACGCACGAACGCTTCGTAGTCGCGCGGCTCGATCCAGGTCGGTCCGAGTTTGACTGACCCGATCTGGGAGGGTTGCTTGTCGTCCGGAATCACCTGCGCCAGTGCTTGTGTTAGCTCTGCCCAGTCCCGGTTACCGGGATCGGTGCGGGCAGCTTCGGCGGCGCGGGCGTGTTTGGCGCGCACGTTGCCCGACAACGCTGTGGGCGCGGGTATCAGATCTTCGGGCATGTCGGGGTCGGCGTAGACCAGCCCACGGATGGACTCGCGCGCTTGGGCGGCGGGTTGGTCGAGCAGTTCGGCGACGCGGTCGAGATCGACTCGCCCGCGTTCACCGAGACTGATCGCGACGGCTTCGGCCGGGGTGTCCGCGCGTGACACCGGGACCGGCGCGACGACGACGTCGCGGGAGAACACCGCGGTCTTGCTGACCGTGCCGGTCTGGTCGTCGTAGCGTTCCAACGCCAGCACGCCGGCCATCCCCGGGTCGGCGCGGACCGCCTCGAGATGGGTTTGGCGCCGCGAGGGTGCGCTGACCTGCCATGCCTTCTCATCGAGCTCGGCCGCCACATCCTCGGGCAGCGGGCCGGGATAGTCTGCGCCGTCGGCGTCGCGATTGGCAGTACGCCACTTGCCTTCGAGTTCTGCGAACTTCTTCGCGGCTTCCTCGGCGGTGCGTTCCTTGCCGCCCACCAGCTTCGCCCGGTTCACCGGGCCGTAGGTGTTGAGGTATGCGTCGTAGACCTCGTTGAGGTCCGCGCGCAGCGCGTCACGCTCGGCGCGGCTGCTCTGGGTACGCTGGGCGGCGATCGTGGCCGCGAACAGATCACGCAGCCGCAACAAGTGCCGGGTCTCGGTGGTGCGGGTGGCGGGCACCTTCATCGGTTCGTCGCCGTCGATCCCGCGGCGGGTGAACACCCCGGTGGTCTCGTCGTAGCTGACGTGCCCGATCGGGATGTCCTCGCCGTAGAGGGCGTCGGTGTCGAGGGCGCCGGCGGTGAACTCCATCCCGGCTGTGGCGGTGTCGTCGGAGAGAAACAGTCCGTCGCCGCGTTCCAGTGCGGCGTCGACGATGTTGGTCAGTCGGTCGTCGAGGTCGGCGGCGACATCGCTGCCGGTTTCGGCGGCCACGACGAGCATCCCGTAGCGGTAGAGCCCGCGATCGACACGCATCGTGCCCAGCACATGTTCGGGATGGGTGGTGAAGTAGCGGTTCACCCCGATCTCGGTGGTCTCGCCGGTCCGGTCGGCGAGGGCGACGAGGTCAGAATGCAGCCAGTCGGCGTCCGCAGGTGCGGCGGCGTCGGGTTCCCGGCGGCGGAACACCAAGACGTCGGTGACGACCTGGGTGCCGGCGACGCGTTCGAATGCCGTCGAGGGCAACCGCACCGCGCCGACGAGGTCGGCGACGGCGTGCATGTCGCGGCGCGCCTTGTCCGAGGCGGCATCCAGCGTTCCGGCGGTGGTAATCGCCATGACGTAGCCGCCGGGGGCGGTGAGGTTGAGCGACTTGAGCAAGAAGTGATTGTGGATGCGGTGGCGGGCCGGATTGTGGATCGGGTCGTGCACCGTGAACCCGCCGAACGGCACATTGCCGATCACCGCAGCGAACGAGCCGTCCGGGACGCGGGTGGTCTCGAAACCCTCCAACCGCACCTGGGCGTCGGGGTAGAGCAGATGGGCGATCTGAGCGGTCGTCGGGTCGAGCTCCACCCCCACCATCTGCGCGCCGGGCGGTGCCAGACCGATGAACGTGCCGCTGCCACAACCCGGTTCGAGGACCAGTCCCTCGTCAAACCCAGCGCGAGTCATCGCCGCCCACATCGTCTGGGCGATCGCCGGATCGGTGTAGTGGGCGTTGAGCGTGGAGGCCTTCGCTTGGCGCCACTGCTCCGAATCCAACAGGGCACGCAATTGCTCGCGTTCGGATGCCCACTCCGACTTGGACTCGTCGAAGATGTCGGCCGCGGCACCCCACCCCGACCACCGCGCCAGGACCTCGTGCTCGGCGGGCGTCGCCGGGCGGCCGGTGCGCGCTGTCTCGGTGAGGACCTCGAGTGCGGCGATGTTGGCGCGGGCGCGGGACTTGGCCCCGGAGGGCACCAGCACCGACCCAGGATGGGTGAACCGGGTCGCAGCCACCACCTCGGTCGGTGCCGGGGTGGTGGCCTCGTCGATGGCCGCGACGCTCGACGGCTCCGGTTCCGGTGTCTCCGAGTCGGGGGTGGGGTCGGGTTCGAGGCCGGCCACCACATGGTCGGCCTTGACGTAGACGACCGAGCCGTCCGGGCGGCGCGCCGGGGCGACTCGGGTGCTCGCCCACGCGGTCAGCGGCAACCCCGTCTCGGACTGCGGCACCTGCGGCAGCGCGTCGTCGGCCTTCGGCGGCAGCGGCGTGCCGCCGGGGTCGACCACGGCCGGGTCAGTCGGGATCCGCAAATCGTCCAGAGACTCAAACAGCAGTCCCTGGCCGTCGTCGACTACCTCCGCACGCGCTCGGCGTCGGCGCGATCCTGATCGGCCAGCGCTGCGTCCACCATCGCGGTCAGCTCTGGAACCAGCGGATGTTCCGGCCCGTCGGGCACCGGCAGTCCGTCGTTCAGACGTGCTTCCAGCAGTTGCTCGGCCCACACCTGAAACCGTGGTGTCTGATCCGGCCACACCTGCTCGGTCAGTCGTTCGGTCTCTCGGCTGGCCTCGATCGCCCACTGCGTCAGCCACCGCTGCATCCCGGTCATCGTGTCCGGGTTCGGCTCGTCGTCCGGCTGGTCGTCGTCCTCGGGACTGCTGAATCCCTCCCACAGCGTCGCCAGCACCGTCTCCTCCGCCGAATACCGGGCCTGCTGATACAGCCGCTGCGTCGTCAGCACGTCCGGGTCGTTGCCCCCGTGCTGGTCCCTCCACGCCGCGATCGTCGCGAGCTCGGTCTGCGACTGCGCCTGAGCGATCTCGGCCTCCATCCGTGTCACTTCCGCGGTCAGGAAGTCCTCGAACTGCGTGCGGTCCATCTGCGTCAATTCCTGGGCGTACCGCTCGGTCAGTGCCGTGCGCAGATCGTGAAACATCGGTGTCCTCCTCGGTGTGGGTATCCATACTGCTCTGCGGTGCCGACATCCGCTGCCCCGATGGGTCGGTGTCGGCGAGCAGATCGAACAGATTGGGGGTGTTGTCATCAGGGGTGGCGTTACGTGTCATGCGTCGAGCTCCTACCAAAGTGAGGTCCACTCCCCGCCCGGACTGTGCCAGCGCAAGGGTGGGTGGCTATCGTTTCTCACTGGTCAGAGGCTCGATCTCTGACCGATCAGTGCCCTGGCAGGTGTGTCCAGCACCTGTCAGGGCCTGAGACATCTCACGGCGGGTTCTCACCGGCATGAGATGACTCTCGGGGGTTAGGCGGCATTGGTGTGGTCGGCGGGCGGGTCGAACCATCCCGGTGGGGGCGGGGTGCATGTGTCGGCGAGCGTCTCGGTGGTGGTGTGTTTGTCGGGGGTGCACAGGTAGAGCGGCCCGTTTTCGGCGGTGAGGGTCCGCCAGTGGGCGTCGAGATGGGTGGTCCACCACGACGAGAGGGCGGCGGAGTCTTCGCTCAGGCGGGCCGTTTCCCAGGCCTTCCACAGTTCCTCGAGGCGAATGACGACTTCGTCGTGGCGCCACCACTGCGCACACCAGCGGCTGTCCCGGTCGAACCGTCCGGCCTTGATGTGACTGAGCCAGTTGGTGAACCAGTCGGCGCCCGAGGTGAACCGCCAGTGCGCACGGGGATCGGCATCGGGGGTATCGGTGTCCGGGGTAGTCATCGGGAGGTCCTTTCGCCGGTGGCGGCGGGTTGAGGTGCTGCGGACAGTGCGGCCTGCTGGGCTGCACGTTCAGTCCCGCAGGCCTTCCTGGAGGCGTCGATCAGCTCGGCGTAGGGGCCGAGCCAGTAAGAGTTCTTGGTGGTGACGACGGTGCGGTTACCGGAGGTCGCGAGCACTGCCCGTTCGGCGGGTAGTGCCTTGAGGTCGTCGATGCCGAGAATGGGTTCGCTGGACCAGGATTCGCTGGTGCTGGTCGATCCCAGACCTGAGCTGGAGTGCGAGCGGCTGCGGCGTCGGACGTCGCGCTGGCCGATCATGCGGCTCAGGCCCGACAGGTAGGACTCGTTGTTGGACGATCCGGCATAGATGTAGACGTTCGAGGAGTCCACGAGCATGTCGAGTTTGTCTTTGGACCACACTTTCGCGGCTTGGGCCAGCGATTGCAGCATGGTGACGATGACGATGCCCTGGCTGCCGAAGTGGGAGTACCAGTCGGGAAGTTCGGGCAGCTTGCACACGTTGGCGGCCTCGTCGAGCACCGCCACGACCGGCACCGGCAGACGTCCCCCGTTCCGCCGTGCTTGGGCGACGGCGGCTTTGAAAATGGTGTCGGCCAGGGCGGTGGTCAGCGCGGTAGCCGCGCCGGCACCTTCCATCGACAGGGCGTACATGGTGTCGGTGGAGGTGACGAACGCTTGCGGATCGAACTGGGGCAGGTCGTGGCGGATGTCGTTGTCACCGACAGTGTTGTCGCCGTCGAACCGCACCCGTTGCGGTGGGAGGACTGATCGGGCGTAGGCGGGCACGGTCATGACGTTGATGAATCGTCGCGCCATGTCGTAGAGACCGTCTTGCTGGCGGGGGTTGAGGTTGGCCGCGGTGTCGATCTTGGCGGCGGCGTCGTGGTGGCCGTGGCGGGTCAGCACCTGGCGGGCGACTTTGAGTTTGGGGTCGGTGAGCCAGCCGTCGACGTGCTTAAGGTCTCCCCCGCCGACAGACGCGGCCAGGATATGCAGGGCCAGCAGTTCTTTGGCGCCGCCGTCGAAGTAGGCGTCCAGGCGTGATCCTTCGGCGGTTTCGGCGCCGGCGAAGATCGCTGCGAGCTCGCGGGCGTCGGAGAGTTCGTGCACGCACCAGAATGGGTCCCACCACCACTCCTGGCCCTGGTTGCCGGCGATGTGCTGGAGGTCCGAGAGCCAGATGGTTCCGCGGGTGCGTGGCGGTTCGCGCCGTTGGGTGCGATAGGCCCACAGTGCGCGCAGCCCTTGTCGGCTGGTGTCGGCCGCGGCAGCGGGAGGGGCGTCGAGGTCGTCGCGGCCGCGCACCCAGCGAGTGGCATCGTAGATGTCGGGTTTGTTGGAGGTGGCGAACACGGCGCCGGGTGCCTGGCAGATCATCGGAATGGCGTAGCCGGTGGTCTTGCCGCATCGGGGTCCGCCGATGATGAGTCCGACCCATTCCCAGCTCATGTAGAGAGCGGATTTGCCCGATCCGATCAGCGATCCCAGCGCCAGCCCGTAGTCGAGGTGACCGGTGATCGCCTCGCGCCCGCGTAAGCGCTGCGCCGAGTGCTTGGCGTCGCGGGCGGTGATGGCGTGCAGTTCCCGAGGACGGGGAAGGAACTGTGCCACCTGGTCGAATTCGCGCAGCACGGCGGTGGCGGCGCGATGACGCGCCACGATGACGAAGACCACGGCGGCGGCGATGACCGCGACCACGAGGAGCACGGTGGAGGCCACCGGCCACTCGAAGGTGCCCTCGACGGTGGCGGTGGCCGGGTTGACCAGGACCGGACCGGGCTGCCCGGCGAGCCAGCAGCCCGCCCGCCAGCACAGATACACAATGCCCAGCAGCGCGAAGAGGACTGCGGCCAGGTAGTAGCCGACCATGGATTCGTGTTGGCCGCGGTCGCGGCGATGGGTGGTGCTCACAGCTGTGCTCCGGTGTCGAGGTTGACGCTGGTTCCGATGTCGGGGACCGGGGTGGTCTGCCAGTCGCTGTCGCCGGCGGCGATCAGCGCGGCTTCGGGGGCGGGGTCGGTATCGGCGATGAGCTCACCGGTCCAGCGGTGCCCTCCCTCGGCCGCGGCGTCGTTGACGTCAATGGCGTAGTTCGCGGCCGCGGTCGACACCTGGTCGAGCAGACCGGTGTCGGCGACCTCGCCGAGGTCCTGGTCGCGGTCGCGACCTTTGATGGTGTCGGGGTCGACGCCGGCCTCGCGTAGCCGCTCATCCCAGGCTTGCGCCCACTGCTCGGCGCGTTGCGCAGTGGCCTCGATCTGGGGTTGCCGGGCGGTATCACCGTCGCGGGCGGCTTCGGCGGCGGCCTCGCGGGCCAGGTCGGCGGCGGCGTGCGCCCCGGCCCAGCGGGCCATCAGATCCGGTGTCAGCGGCTGGCGGCCGGCTCCTGTGTCGGCGTCGCGGTGGGCGTCGGCGGTGCGTGCGGTGTTCAGGCGTTGTTGAGCGCGGCTCTGTCTGCTTCGTTGGCGGTGCTGCTGGTTGCGGACCTGACGTAACGCTTCGTCGGCGTGGCGGCGGGATCGGCGCATGATCGAGCGCGCCTCGTCGAAGATGTCGTCGACTTCGCGACTGTTGTCCTGAGCGACGTTGTGTGGGTCGAGCATGGTGTGTGCCTTTCTGTGTGAGGTTCGGGGTGGTTGCCGTCAGAAGCGAATGTTCAGGTGTCGGCGCGGGGGTAGGTGGCGACCTTCCAGTGGTCGTCGACGCGGACGAGTTCGGCAGTGACGGTGAACGTGCGGAAGGGCGTGACTGTGGCGTCGACACCGAGCACGGTTTGGGTGACGGTGCCCTGTGCGCTGGCTTTCGCCGCTGAGATCAGCACTGCCGAGGCGTTATCGACGCGGGCGGTGATGACGTCGAGGGATTGTTTCCATGCGCCCCACTGGGCGCTGGGACGCACGGTCGCGGTGCTGTCCGCGGCGGCCAATGCCTGGCCGGTGAGGGTGGCGCGGGTGCGGCGCAACGCATCAGTGGGTGAGGTGTCGGTGCCGGGCTGCCAGCTGAACATGGTGGTCACGGTGGTGGTGAACACCCCGACCGGCTCGGCGCGATCAGGCAGGCCGGGCGGGCTGCTGTAGTGCTCGCCGTGGTCATGGTTGTGTGTGGGTTCGGTGGTGTCGTCGCTGCCGGAACATCCGGGCAGCGCGGCGATCAGCATGATCGCGATGACAGCCAAGAGGTGGTGTCGGTGGTTCACTGGTTCTTCTCCGGGAGTCCTTGATCGGCGAACTGGGTGGCGTAGGCGATGACTTTCTGGCCGTACGGGCGGGTCTGGGTGTCGTAGTCACCGCCGGTGGGGGTGCCACCAGCGCCCAGCACCGCGCCGGGCCCGGCGTTGTAGGCGTAGGCATAGAGAATTTCGCGGCCTTCGGCGGGTTCTTTCACCCGCCCAGCGGCGATCGCGTCGTCGATCTGGCGGGCGTTGGAACACGAGAACCGTCCAGCGGCCATGACGGCGTCGCCGATGTCGGTGGCTGAGGCGCGGCCGTTGCCGTCGTCATCGTTAGCCCAGGTCGGGTAGGTGCCCTCCATGAATTGCATCGGCCCCTTCGCCCCGTCCGGGGACACCAGGGAGGCGTTAAACCCGGTTTCCTGCTTGCCGATTCCGGCGAGGAACGCCGAACTGATCTGGGGGCAGAGCTTTCCGGCTTTGCGGAACCACGGTTCGTAGGCTGGCGGGACATGCCCCGCGGCGAGGTTGTCGACTCCCCCGCCGTGCTGGTTGTCGACCGGGCCGCAGTCGGCGCCCTCGGCACCGATTCCGCCGGTGATACCCGGGGCGGTGTAGACCTCGCCGCCGCGGGGTATCCCGTGGCCTTCGACGGTGGCGTGGACGTGGTCGAAGTGATTTTGGGTGGGGTCGCCGCGGTCTTCCATGATGTTGGAGTTGCCGACCGCCGGGTGATAGGTCTGGCGCCAGATCGTGTACTCGAGCTTGAAGTGCTTCTTGTTGTCGAGGATGTACTTGTTGACGGCGTTGCCGAGCGCGATCCCGTGTGCGGAGGTGTAGTTGGGAATCATGACGTCAACGGCGCGACCCGAGGGGTGGTCGTTGTAGCCGCCGCCGTCGGCACGCCAGCCGCCGATGGTCTCGATGTCGGGGAACTTGGCGGCGATCGCGCGGGCCAGGCGGATCGTGTCGACCTGGAAGTGCGCTTCGGAGCCCTTGGACGTCGGCAACGGCGGCAGCGGACCCGACGGTGCGGGCGGGACGACGTGGGCGCTTGCGGCCGTCGGGTGGGTCGCGGCGTTGAGGAACGTGCCTGCGGGTGCGGGTTTCTTGCCGGTGACCCCGGCCTTCTTCGAGGTGGTCGGCCAGGCATTCCAGCCCTGCGAACCCAGGACGCGGTTGGCCACCTCCATCTGTTGTTCGCGGGTGGCTTTGTCGGCGGTCGGCGCGTACTGGCTGCCGCCGGCGCCGGTCCAGGTCGCCGCCGCGAACTGCAACCCGCCGTAGTAGCCGTTGCCGGTGTTGATCTTCCAGTTGCCGCCGGATTCGTGCGTGGCGACCGCATCCCAGTCGGCGGCAGTGACAACGTCGGCAGCGGGGGTCACCCGGGGCGCGGCGAGTACCCGCGGTCCGCCCGGTTGGGCCGGAGCACGTCCGGCCGGCGTGGCTCCGGGCTCAGGGCTGGTGGACACCCAGCCGGCCGGATCGACCGAGTGGCCGCCGGTGAAGTCGCGGTGCCCGCCGTCCCACACCTCGAAATGCAGGTGCGGGCCGGTCGATTGGCCGTCGTTGCCGAGCTTGGCAATGTGTTGTCCGGCGGTGACCGTTTGACCGGATTTGACCAGCACGCCGTCGGCGAACATGTGACCGTACACCGTGGACCACACGTGTCCGTTGATGTTGTGGGTGAGCACGATCCAGTGCCCGAACCCCGAGGCGTTACCGGCGGCGGTGACGGTGCCGTCGGCGGCGGCATAGATCGGCGCGCCGAGTGCGCCGGCCAGGTCGATACCTTCGTGCATCGCCCCGCCGCGCGGCCCGTAACCGGAGGTGATCTGAAAGTCCTTGACTTTCATCGGCTTGACCTTCGCGCCGGGCGACAGCGATGCGTCGGCTGGTTGATCGACACCACCGGTCAGCGGCAGGCAGGCGTCGTCGTCACCGGCGACAGAAATGATGACCGTGCACGAGGCGAAGAACCCGATGACCAGTGCTAGCAGCGGCACCAGCAGTTTGGCGGCGTTGCCTTCACCCACGAGGCAGGTCCCGGTAATCGGTGGTGATCTCACGGTCGAGGTCGCGGACGTGCTCGGTGAGGGCCTTGTTCATCGAGCGGACGACGTCGAGGCGGGTGGCCCATTCGCGGTCGCGGACGGTGACGTCACGGCCCACCCCGGCCGCCCGGCACCACCGCATAACGCTGTTGGTTCCGGCACCGACGTTCGCGGCGACATCGGCGGCCGCGGCGGTCAGCGATAGCGAGGTGCGGGCGAGCAGCTCGGCTACGGCGCGCACAGCCAGTCGCCGGACTTCCTCGGGGTGGGCGGTACGGCGCGGGTTGGGTTCTACAACCCAGTCCTGTACCTGCTCCCAGGCGCTGACCGGCAGCGAGTCCGCAGGTATCGGGTCGAGAGGCGCGGCCGTGGCCGGATCGCTGTCGGCGCTCACGCAGCGGCTCCGGACTTGGCGTCGCCACGGCCGCGGGCGAAACGCTTGTTGGTGTTGTGCACTTCGGATTTGCGTTCGGCGGGGGTCAACCGCATCTGCACCGGGATGCCGGGCTGCTCCCCTTCTTTGATGAGAAACTTACCCATACCCGGTGGTACTGTGTTGGTTTCGGTGCCGTCGGGGCGGACCCCGTCGGCCCAGTCTTCCTCGCTGACTTCCTCGACGACCGGGTCGTCAACCCCGCGCGGGGTGGTGGCCCATTCGGCGAGGGTGGCGGCCTCCTTCTCGTTGAGGTTGACCTTGCCTTCCATCAGCGAGGCTTCGTCCTCGGGCAGTGGGAAGCACACCTTGACCCGGGCGCGGTCGAGAAAGCCCATGGCGCGCTGGCGATCCTCCATCGAGTCAAACGCCTGGAGGTCCTTGACGGTGTGGGTGGTGAACAGGCTGCCGGTGCCCTGTTCACGCTGGACGCGGGTGACCTCGTCGACGCGCCATACGATGCCGTTGCCGACACCGAGCACCAACGAGAACTCGTCACACACCAGGTCGTAGTTGCGGGGCTCTTGCAGGCCGTGATCGGAGAGCAGATGCGAGGCCTCGACTGCCGAAAACCCATCCGACCAGCACGCCAGGAGCACCGCGGCGCGCAGCTTGCGAGCGTTGGCCGGTAGCCGCGACATGTCCACGCACACCCCGAGAGCGTCTATGTCGATGGGTTCTTTGGTAGGGGCGTTGAAGATTTCGCCGAACTGCCCCGACACCAGCTGGTCGAGCGACTGGCGCAGGTTCTCGGTCAGCAGCAGGTAGCGGTCGACGGCGATCGCATCGTGGGGATGACGTCCCAGGGCGCCGGAGGCATCGAGGAGGTCCTGGTGGGCGCGACGCAACTCGGGATTGGTGTCGACGGCGCTGGTGGTGGCGTCGATGAGAGTCTGCGGGACCTGGCGCAGAAGGGCGAGCACATCGCCGGGCAGCGGTGCATTGGTGAGGGTGAACTCGTTGGCCGTGCTGTAGAGCACTCGCAGCGCGGTGGTGAGCAGCGTCTCCTCGTGTGGAGCGATCGGCCGTCCGGAGCTGATCTCGAGCAGTCCGGTGGCGGCGGTGACTTGACGCGCCCGCATCTCGCGTTCGGCGAGTTGACGAGCGGCGCTGGGCAGTCGGGCGATGAGGTTACCGAAGGTACCCACGGCCAGGGGGTTCATCGGGGAGTCGAATCCGACGCTGGTGACCTGCGGGGTGACCGGTGTGCCGTCCTCGCGGTACTGCACTCGGCCGTCGCTGTCGTGGACGACCATCTGGCGCATCATGTTGACGAAGTCGGGGCGGTGATCGCCCATGATGAGCGGGCGGACCCCGGTGGCCAGGTCGTGACACACGATACGCCTGTTGAGAGTGCTCTTGCCGAATCCGTTGAGACCGAACACCATCGCCGAGGGTGCGGTGATCTGTCCGGCTTCGAACCAACCGATCTGGTCGAACCCGACGGGCTGTCCGGTGTCGAGGTGCGAGCCGACGGGAGCGCCGTCCAGGGGTGCCGAGGCGCCGATGGGGAACGGGTAGAACCCTGGCACGTGGGCGGTGGTGCCGCGCAGTTCGTTGGGGCGGCGCACGTGGGCCACGCGGCCACCACCGCGGCCGTCGAAGCCCCGGTTGGTGCGAATCAGGGTGGGCACGTCGAACTGGATCGGCCGTGCACTGGCGGCTTCATGGCGTTCGCGGCGGCGAGCGTCGTTGCCCAGTTTCTGCCGGGCGAGGTAGCCATTGACACCACCGCTGCGTGCGGTGTCGAGTAAGTCCTCGCGTGTGTCGTCGTCGTAGAACGTCGTCGGCTTGGCCGAGCGTTCCTTGGTGCTTGGTGGGGCGGCCGACGTTGCGCCGGCGTCCAGGCGCAACGTCGCCGGGGTGTCCGCGTCGGTGGCCGTGACAGGGACGCCTGTGTGGAGATCGGTGACGGTCATGGTGGTGGTCTCGCAATCGGTGAGGGGTGGCCGGTTAGCGGTGACGGTGGCGCAGGGCCTCGTCGGTGATGTCGCCGTGTTCGGGCAGCAGCACCCCCAGGCCGACGCTGGCGGCGAACAGTTCGGCGTGGCGGTCATAGCCGTTGCGCAGCCCCAAGCGGGCGAACAGCGGCAACCTGGCGCGTATGGCGTCCACCGACGGCGTGCGGGGACGGGGTTCGGTGATCGTCACCGTCGCGCCGAAACGCTGCAGAGTGGGCTGAAAAGTCGCCCGAATGAGGTCGTCGGGGGCGATGGTCTCGGCGATACGGGTCGCTCGCCAGGTGATCGCCAGCCGGGTGCGCGGGATGGTCGGGTCACGCTCGAGAAGTTGGGCCAGTACCGAGCCCAGCGCGTGGGGAGGTTCCAGCACGTGCGGGGCGAGCACCCATGTCGCCGAGAGCAGGTCGTTGTGGCAGAACACATCCCGCACCCGGTGTGGTGTCGACTCTGGCGCAATGTCGGCGAACGCTGGAGTCGGGTCGTCGGTGATCCCGCCGCGGTAGGCCCGCACCCCGACCTCGGCGATCTGCGCTGCGGTCAGCGGTGTGGTGGCCACCCCGGCCGCGTAGAGAGACCCGATGAGGGTGTGTAGGCGCCGGCCCACTTCCACGGCCATGTCGTCCGGGGTGGTTTTCATTGCTGAGGTGGCTGCAACGAAGGTCACCGCCAGATAGGTGTCGGTGGCAAGGTCGGCGACATCGAGGCGGTGGTGGTGATCGGTGTCCATCCACTGCCGATGCGCGGTATCGGTGCGTGGGAAGGTATCGGCGACGGCGGTGATCGCGACGATATCCCAGGCCTCGACGCCGAAATCGATGCGGGTGAAGTCGCATAGCTGCTGCCAGTCGCGCAGCGTCGCGCCAGTCGCGGCGAGGACCACCGTGTAGTGGCCGGTGCTGTGTGCTCGGATCAGGCCGTAGTCGTGGCCGCCGGCCGAGCGGTGCTCGGTGATCGACAGGACGGTGCTGATCTGCGGCAGTGTCGTCGCCGAGGTGGACAGGCGGGCGCGGGAGCGCTGCAGCAGCGAGGTCAGGGCCGGGAGCGTAGGCATTGCGGGGTCCTTTCTGTCCCGGTTAGGCGGCGAGCTTGTCGGAGACGGTGCTCTCTTCGGACAGCACGACACCGAAACCCATTCCTGCGCAGTAGGTGACGAGTTGTTCGTCGCGGGCTGGTTCGAGTGGGGTGGCCGCCGATAGGCCCAGATCGGTGACGAGGGTGTCGATCTTTTGGGTGTCGGCGCTGATGGGGCAGGTGGCGGTCACGATCATCGATACCCGGGTCATGCCCGCGCCGCGGGCCTGTTCTTTGCGGGCGTCTTCGGCGCTGTCCAGGCGCACGAGTGCGCGTTCGGGAAGTTTGCCGACGTGGGTGCGGACGGCCTGGCGGGCATCGTTGTGGTCCTTGTTGACGATGGTGGTGGCCTGGGCCGGGGTGTAGGGCTGGTAGACGAAGGTGACGCGTTTGCGGGGTACGTCGCTGTGTGGCGACAGCAGGTCGACGAGCACGTTGGAGTCGAAGGGCGCCTCGGGTTCGTTACGCATCGTCCACGACAGCGACTGCGCGGCATCGTGAAGGAACCGGCTGTGCTGGTCTGAGGCCGAGGTCGGACCGCAGTCTTCCCACCGCAGGCGCATCGGTTCACCGCTCATGAGCCCGATCTCGAGGTCGAGCTCGTCGGCTGGGGAGAAACTGCGGCGGGCGATCGCGCAGATTTCGCGTTCGAGCATCGGCCGTACCCGCAGACCGGCGGCGTGGCAGTAGTCCCGAATCCGGCCCAGACGTCGCGCCAATTCGTTACCCATGTCGGTGGCGTCACGTTTGCGGTGCAAGGTGTCTGCGCGCCAGGTCAACCCGATCCGGGCTTCCAGGCGCACTTCGGCGGTCGGCACCGCTTCGGTGGCTTCGATGATGATCTTGCGGGCCAGCGCCGGTGCTGTGGCTTTGAGCCGCGACCGCACGATGGTCGAGGCCCGCATTCCCGATTCCGGCAGAGTTTCCATCGTGATCGTGGCGGCCACGAAATCCGGCGATTGTCCGAGAAAGGTGAGCATGTCGCCGAGGCGGGCGACCCAACGGTCGCGCACCGGCTGGTCATTCCACTCCCCGCCCTGGGGCCAGGTCCGCAGCACCAGGGTGTAGAAGTTCTTCGACGACAACTTGATCAGTCCGAACGGTGCTGAGCCGTCGCCGGGTGCAAAGTTGAACGTCTCGGCGGTGGCCAGGGGCCCCGGTGGCGGGGTGCCGTCAGGGATCATCGTGAACGGCCCCGACCGCAGCAGGGTTTCACCGGCCCGGCGGGACTTCGACACTGATCGGGCACCCATGCCCAGCTCCCAGGCTGAGCGGCCCCGCAGCGACACCACCAGAGGCACGAACAGCACAGCCAGCGTGAACGGCAGTGCGAAGAACTTGATCAGCCCGGGCAGCGGCAGCATCAGGCCAACGACGGTGATGAACAGGAAAACAAACAGCACCATCGTCGAGAACATGGTGAACCCGAACGCGCCGGACGACCGGAACGCCGCCGCAGGGCGGTACAGCAGTCGGCGGGTGCCGGATTTGTCTGTCATGACAACCTCTTTCGACAGTCAGAGATGGGAGGATAGGTGGCTGCTAGTGCGCCATGGCGTGTTCGTTCCAGCCCGACCGCATCGGTGGTGGGCTGCTCAGTGACGGGTCGGAGCTGGTGGAGTCGGCTTCGGATTCGACGCTGTCGTTGACGGTCTGCATTGCCGTTCCCGCGAGTCCGCCGGCCGATCCCATGGCGTCGCTCAGACCGGACGCGGGTCCACCGCCCGCACCACCACTGCCACTACCACTGATCCCTCCGCTGGCCTGGCCGCCCTGTCCGCCGGACAGGGCGGGTTGAGCGCCAGGTCCGCCGCCCGACGGTGGTGGTGGCGACGGTGAGGACGCCGTGGAGATACCACCGGAGGGTCCGCCGCCGCCGCGACCGGCGATCGAGGACATCCCGCCCGCGCTCGCCCCGGCCCCGGCGCTCGCCCCGCCTGATGCGCCCATGGCCGCGACCTTGCCCACTGCGACGCCTGCACCGATGGCCGCGCCCGCGGCTGCAGCGCCTGAGCCGCCGCCACCCATGCTCGCCACCGCTGGGGCGATCAGGCGCAGGAGCGCGGGTAACACGAACGCGCACAGCAGCATCAGCACCATGCCGAGGACCACTTGCTGGGCGTTGTCTTTGCTGGCCCCGGCGCGAAACGCCACGAAGTAGGTCAGCGCGCCGACGGGTTTGAACAGCAGAAATGCCACCGACCAGGCGACGAGCCGTTGGTAGCTCTGAGACCCGGGTCCGGTGCCGGAGAACGCTGCGGCCACTGGGAGCGCGGCGACGACCAGCAGCAGCATCGCCTCGCGCACCACCAGCAACGCCAACTGTAAGAAGGCGCCGAGCAACCCGACGAGGGCGATGATCCCGATGGCGGCGGTGCCCAGTGGGGAGTTGGTCAGCAGATCGAGTTTGAGGAAGTTCTTGATGACGTCGCCGTCGCCGCCGGCGGTCACGGATTCGCTGACCAGCCATGTGGAGATGCCATCAGCGATGCGGCCGCCCACGGTCAGTGCCAGCGGGATCGCGGCGGTGGCCATCGCTGAGCGAAAGATCAGTTTGAAGCCCTCTTCGGCGTCGTCAGCCAGCGACCGTTTGCGGTCGATCATCATCCGCAGGCCGAAGAACATCAGTGAGAACGTGAGGCCCACGACTTGGATCTGCAAGGTGTGGTCGTGGACTTCCTGCATGAGGGAGGACGTGTTGTCCAGCTGTGGGCTCGGCAGTTTGATCCACCACGCTAGCGCCCACGTCAGCACGGTCTGGTAGCCCTCGAGCAGTGAGTTGACGATCTTTTCGAATGTCCCGCCGACCGCACTGCTGGCCGCAGCGCTGGCAGCGCTGCCCGCAGCGTCACAGACGACTTGGCTCAACGGGCCTGCGATGGCGCACAGCGGGTTGGCTGCGGCCTTGCCGGCACCGGCCCATGACGACACTGTCGCGGCGATCAGCGCCATCACGACTACGGCGGGGGTTCGTCGGCCGGGCAGGTGAGCGCGCAGACGCACCTGTCGGGGGGTGCGGTGCGTTCGCCGAATACGAGAGTCGTTGCGGTGGTTCACCATGGGGTCCATCCATCGCCGCTGGTCGAGACGAGTAGGCGGCTGGGTTCGTTGCCGGGTTCGGGGACCACCCATTTCCACCGTCCGTCGCGCCAGACCATGTCGATACCGACGGAGACGGCGGTGAAGCCGTCGTCACGGGTGAGGGGTTGAGCGAACTCGACGTGGGCGAAGTCGGTGGAGTATGTGGTGATGCGGACCGCGACCGGCACATCCCGCATCTGCGCGGGCAACTCCGGGTTTCCGGCATAGATTTGTGCGCCGTTGGTGCGCAGGTTGTCGGCCTCGGGGCGGGCGGCCTCGGAGACCACCGCAGCGCGTTCGAGCAGCGCGACGGCCTGGTCATCGGGTGCCCAGGTGGCGCGTTGGCCGATCTGCCAGGCCGCCAGCGCCGCGCCCTGCGGGGTGCGGGCAAACCCGGTAGGGACCCCGTCGTTGCTGATCGTGGTCGGTCCGTCCGACGTCGAGAACGGGATGGTCGCGCCGTACACGCGCTGCCACATCAAGCCCTGCGGCGGCGGGAGCACGGCCTCAGGGTCGGTGGTGGCCGGGGTGTCCCCGGACTGCGGGAGGACCTGTCCGAGCGGGTTGGTCGGGGTGTCCACCCGACGGCCCTGGGTGTCGGTGGTGGGCACCCCGAACGCGTCCTCAGGAAGTCGGGTCACCGAGGTTTGTGGCGGCAGCGACGACGGTGTGTCCGTGGCGGTGACCTGCGGAGGAGGTGTTGCCGTATCGTCACCGTCTCCGCGGATAGCGACCAGTACGGCCATGCCGATGATGATGGTCAACACCAGCAGCGACAACACCAGCGTGGTCGCCTTGTAGCCGCCCGACTGGCGCAGGGCTGCGAGTCGGCCGGGGTCGTCGCGAGGCTCGGGGGTGCTCATGGGTGGGGTTACGCTCCTGTCAGGGTGACCATGTCGGTGGGTGTGGCTGAGATCGCGTCCACAGGTGAGGCGCCCGCTGCTGCTGCGTCGGGCAGGAGCAGTCGCCAGTCGCCGAACGCTGGTGCCCACACGACCGTGGTGTGGTTGACCGTCATCGAGGCGTCTGGCAGTCGGGTGTAGATGTCGACTGACGCCTTGTCGGGGGTGAAAGCGGTCAGTTTCCAGCCCTGCACCTGCGGTGCCTGACCCGCGGGAACCCCGGATGTGGTCGACAGCTGAATGCGGTGGGTGATGAAGTCATCGCGTGTGTGTCCCGGTGCGATGAGTTCACGGACGACCTGGGGCCACTGGTCATCGAGCGCGACCGACAGCCGCACGATGGCATTGACCGCGGCCAAACCAGCGCCGGGTGGTGTGCGGTCGAACCCTTCGGGGGCGACGACATCGGACACCTCGTCGGGGCCTTCGGCGGCTTGGGGAATGCGCATTCCGTTGAACTCCACCCATCGCAGGTCGGTGGGCGGCGTGGTCAGCGGAATGTGTTGCGGCGTGGCTGGTGTGGCGGTGTCGGGGTCTGATCCGCATCCCGCCAGCAAGGCGATCACTGCACACACGGTGCTGAGGAGCCTGATCAGCCGAAGACCAGCACTGCTGCCGCGATGTTGCCGGCGATCGCGACGACCCAGACCCCGAAGATGATCTTGGTGAACCACTCCCCCGCGGTGATCTGTTGTGCGAGTGGATGCTCGCGCACCTTGTCGAACGCGATCGAGGCGCCCAGAAAGACCAGATGCACGAGTGCGAGCATGTTGGCGACGAACACGAACCAGCCGCCGATCAGGGTGATGTTGCTCATCACCTCCTCGGGCAGCTTCGCGTACGCCAAGGTCATGGTGGTGTTCATCGCTGAGGCTTTCGGTGTGCACGGCTTCACTGCCCGCCGGCGGCCTGGAGGATCGTGGTGCTGGTCGCGATCAGCATTGTCCCGCCAATTGCGGCGATCGCGATTTTCACGCCCTTGTTGTCGCCGCGGTCGGTGATCTTGTCGAAGGCGATGTAGCCGCCGCCGACGACGATCGCCACGGCAGTGGCGAAGTAGGCCAGGAACGTGACCCAGCCGCCGAAAGTGTTGAGCCGCTCCGACAAACCGGGAATCGGGATCGGGTTGAACGCCACATAAGTGGTGGTTGCTGTGGCCGAGGCCAGAGTGGACAGGATCATGAGGGTTTCTTCCTTCTCGCGAGGTTGTCGAGGGTCAAGAGGTTGCGGCGTCGCCCGCCATCACCGCGACTGCGGCGTCACGCAGGCCCCGACCCACTGCGGCGATGTCAGGGGCGACGACGGTGCGCGGATCGCTTCGCCGCGACGCAGGGGCGGTGTCTGGGCCGGTTGTGGGCAACTCGTTGAGGGGGGTATCGACGAGGAAGTCGTGCCAAGCGACGCGCCATACGTGCGGGAAAAGCCCTGACCCGACGAGCAGGTCGCGATCGCGGCGAAGCCGGGCGGTCGGCTTTCCCTTCCGCCCGGCTACCAGCACCAAACCCAGCAACTGCACATGAGCTGGAGCATTGTGCGTCGCGTACTGCCGCGCGGCCAGAGACGCTGCGGCCACGCCGCGGGCCGATTCCCGCGTAACGAGCACCGCAAACGGCGGCTCGTCGACACGTCCAGGCCACAACTGGCCAGAATCACCGACATGCTCAAGCTGCGCCGCGAGCGTGGACACACCAGCACCGCCATGACAGCCCACGGCCGCCACCAGATACGCCGGCAACCGAGTCGCACGCCGCCCCAACATCTCCGAGGCACTCGGCGGCAGAATCGACGCACCCCGAATCGCTCCGGCGTTCAGCGCCGACACCGTCTCCACACTCGCGGCCATCGTTGCTATGCCCCGTTCGGTGTGAGCTGAGGGAAGGTGACCGTGAGACCGGGGATGGCCTTTTCGGCTTGCCGGGAGAGGTCGACGGCAGCGTCGGTGACGGTCTTCTTCACCTGGTCGGCCGCGCCGCCGAGGGCCTTGTAGGGGGCGTCGGCCTGCTCCGCGGTCCAGTTCGCGGTGTAGGTCTGTCCGGCGATGGTGGCCTCGGCGTTGACATCTCCGTCGACGTTGACCTGGTAGTGCACCGCGGGCAGGCCGGCCTTGGCAGCCTGGTCGGCGGGCAGGTGCACCTCGAACTGGTTGGCGCCGGGATTGGGCAGCGGTTCGGGCTGTGGGCGGGGCGGCTGAGGTGTGCTGCGGTTCGGGTCGGGCTGACCGGGCAGACCGGGCTGGCGCGGATTGGCACCCGGATCTCCCGCACCCAGGGCGTGAGCGAGGAGTCCACCGGCGGTTCCGCCGGCCACGCCGCCGATGACCGCCGCGGGGATACCCAGTGCTGCGGCACCGATCGCCGCGCCGGCGGCGGCACCGATCGCCGCGCCTGGCCCGGTGTTCGCCCCCGGGAAGGGCACCACGATGGTCGATCCGATGGCCGCACCCACCCCGGTACCGATCAACGCACCCCCGACACCACCGGTTACCGCTGCGGGCACGCCGAGGGCGGCTGCGCCAGCGGTGCCGCCGAGCGCCACACCGATAATGGTGGCCGCGGCCTGGCGGGAGGCTTCGTCCTCAGGCACGCCGACACTGATCAGACCTTGGGCGATTTTGGCTTCACCGAACGCCGCCCACTCGTTGATCGAAACCCGCTGACGGTCGCTCAGCCACGGCGCATCGCGCTTGAGCTGGTCTTCGTCGACGAGAAAGTTGCCCACCCGCAACGTCTTCGGTGGTGGGGCGATCGGTCGGACCGGCGCGACCGGCCGGGGCAGGGTGTAGGCCCGCGGCGGTGCCGGGTTGTAGGCACGCTCGTAGGTCGGCTCGGTGTCCACCTGCGGCGCGGTGTAGGGCCGATACGGAGCCTCCTGCGGCGGGGCCGGAATTGCACCAGGACCGGGGTTGTAGCTGTAGCTCGGCGGGGTCTGTTGCGGCGGCTGTGGCGGCGTGACCAGTGGTGCTACCTCCTCGCCACCACCGCCGACGCCGCCCTGCTCGAACCCGTCGTCGGCCTCGCCCTGGTCGACGCCGCCCTGCTCGTAGGCTGCGGCCGGGCTGTCGACCAGGAGGGTGGCGCTGAACGATCCGCTCACCATCAGTGCGGCCAGGACGGAGCCGACGAGCGGCGCAGCGGCCGGCGGGGTGGGGCGCGACCGGTGCTGTCGTGCCGTGGAAGTGGTTGTGTGCATGGAGGGTTTCCCTTTCTATTTCTTGTCTCGTGTCACGGAGGCGATGTAGGTGCGCTCGCCGATCTGGGTGGTGGTGATGTTCTGGACATCGGGATCGGGGTCGCGGGTGCCGTCTGGCAGGATCAACGTGATTTCCGCGCGGTAGGTATTGGCGCCGGTCTCGTCGATCGACAGGCAATACCGCGCTTGGGGATTGAGGGTGTCGATGCTCGACTGCAAATCGACCGCGCTGCCGATGCCCTCGACATTGGACGAGGCCAACGCTCGCGCGGCCGGGCCCGACCGCCAGTGGAAGTAGGCGTAGTTGAACGCTTTGATCACGTTCGGTCCCGAGGTCAGGTCGCCCGGGTCGCGGCCAGTGGTGGTGGCCCCCTCGCTGGTCGAGGGACATTCCACGGCATCGGAGAACGGGTCCGGGGTGTCCATCGCGGCGACCGGATCAGTGATGCCGTCTACGCCGGCGCCGCCAAAGAGTGCTTTGACCGCGAACGCGATCAGCAGCACCGCCACGACGACGACAGCCACAGACGAGGCCACAACCACCATCCACCGACGTCGCCCCTGAGCCGGAGGCGTTGCGGAGGTTGCACGGCGATCGATGACCGCTGTGGCAGAACCGTGTCCGATGTAGGGATCGGATTCGACCCCACCCTCGGCGGTCTCGGTCACGTCGTGGGGGCCGTCGGCGTACTGCGCCTCCACCTCGTCGAAGTCGTCGACCTCATCGATCGAGGCGGTGAAGACCTGCTCAACAGACGTAGGCTCGTCGTCCCACCTGGAGGGCTGATCCGGGTGAGGTTCGGTGGTGTGCAGCCAGGACTGAACACTCGGGTCGTTCTGCCAAGTACTCATCCGAACTTCACCTCGCTTCCCTGGTGGTATGCCCTGTTCCAGCGAGCGCACGCGGCGAGGTGCCAGTGCAGGGGGTGTTCATCGCCGAACACACCGCGGCGGACCGCCGTCAGCGAGAACTGGTCGATGGTGTGCAGCGTGTCGTCGAACACGTCCCGGTATGTGGCGCCGACCAGCAGTTCCTCCGGCAGCGATGCGTTCGAACCGATAACCAAGACAACACTGTTCGCGTTCAGCCAGTAACCGCGATCACCAGGCAACACACACCGCGCCCGTTCGTCGTAAGCCCCCCTGATCCGCGTGGGTCCGTGGCCCTCGCCCCTCCCCCATCGAGTCGACGCGCAGCCGTTCTCATCGGTCAGGACCACCGCCGTGGCCGGGTCGGTGACTGCGGTGACCAGATCGACCGGACTCAGCCACGCAACCTCATAGCTGGGATTGTGAGAGGCCTGTCCCCCGACCGGGGGACAGATAGCACTGTCACTGAACATGTACTCGCTCCTTCCGGAGTCATTCGCTAAGTGCGCTGGTGGAATAAGGAAGGCTCTAGAGGTGGGTGGTGGTTCGACCACCACCACAAGCGCGGCACAAGCCGCACCCGCACAATTTGGAAAGGGGGTGGCCGAGACGATCCGACTCACTGCGCGGCCCCACCGAGGAACGGCGGAAGATCCGAGGTACCGCCGGGAGGCGTGGCTTCCGGGACCGGCGAGGAGATTGAAGGAACCGTCTCAGACGGAGCCGATGGTGACGAAGTGTCGAGCTCCCACGGATACACCGGTTCCGGTTCCGACGTAGCGCTCGGCGGCACCGACGTTGTAGTCACCGACGGAAGCGTCGACGAACCAACGGACCCGTCGCCGAATAGCCACGAGAAGTCATCGACGCCGCCGCCGCTATCGGGACTATCGGGAGAGCTCGACGACCCACTGTCCTTGCCGGCGATGTCGCGTGCGGCCGCCACGATCCAGTCCGCGATCAGCCTCGTCGGGGGCTGACCGGTCGGTGTGGCTGACACCTCCGAGTACGAGGCATGCTGTTTGGCCGCATCCCAGTACTTCAACAGTGATGACACCTTGAACAGGTCGGAGTTCGCTTGGAACTCCGACTTGAATGCAGTAAACGCCTCAGAGACAAGCCGTTCCTGCGTGGCCGGTGGGACCAGGGTCACCGCCGCCTGACCCAGCTTCGCGCCGAGAATGCCGACGATCGCCAGCGGATTCGCGGCACCCGCAGTGGCGATCGCAGCGATGGTGCTCGGGGTAGCGACCGTCTGCACAACAGTCTTGACCGCGTTGAACCCGATCGTGCCGACCTTGATAACCGCCGACAGCGCATCCTGCGCACTCGGCAACGGCGTACGAGGGTCTGAGGCCACGGCCAACCGCTCAGACAGCGTCTGGCGCGGTTGGTAACTCAGGGATTCGAGATTGTTCTCCGATGCCTGGATATCGTCATTGACAACCGGCACCGCGGTCTTGACTGCGGTCAGTGCCAGCGCTTCGGCGATCGTTGACAACGACCCGATCGGATCATCCGGGTTGAGTTCGGACTGACCGGCAATGTTGGTCACCAGCCGCGCGAGCGGCGCATTCGCTGGTGCATCACAGGCGAGATCGCCGGGCGTACATGCAGACAGGTATCGCCCCGCGATGGCCTGATATGCCGTGTCCTCAACGTCGCCGACCGGGGCGATACCGCCACCGGGGGCGTTGGTCGTCGACACCGCCACAACCTTGGACACATTCGCGCCGCTGGTCCCCGGCACTGGGTCGGGAGAGGTCTGGCCCGGCTTGCCGGGGAACAGCGAAGCCCCCTCGGGACGCCCGGGATCGCCGAGATTAGCCAGCAGCGCCAGCTTGTCAGCACCGATCGCTGCTTTGCCGCCGACAATGTCGTTCAACACGATCCGGGTGACGTGAGCACCCTGCGAGTAACCGACCAACCCGAACTTCGTGTCCGGGCACGCGGCAGCTTTGTCCTTGACCCAGGACAGCGTCTTAGCGACTGCGCCCTGAACGGACTGTTCGTACGGGACCTTCCCACCAGCTACAGCGCCACCGAAACCGGCGTCGTACGGCACGTATGCGCGGTCCATGTCCCCGCGTGCGGCCGTGATCGCTGGATGGAGCACCTGGGACAGAAAGCCCGCGTCCTTCGACGGATCAGCATCTGGCGATGACTGGCCCGTGCCCTGCACCGCATACACCATCAGTCCGGGACAGCCCGCGGGTTGTGACGGCGCCGCCGTTGCGGCCGAGGTTGTGACGGCGATGAATTGCAGCACAGCCAGCACCGACAAAGCGACGAGTATGTTGCGACGAGTACGGGTGGCAACGACAGCCACAGCGTTCTGTCGGTCATGAAGAACAGAGAGCGACACGTGACTCCTCGATATCGAGCCCAACAGAGGTCGGTGAGGGAGGGAGGATGGCGGGATAAGAGCTCCAGCAGGCGGTGCGGAACGCGCGTCTGCTGGCGATGCCCGCGACATGAGCGGTAGGCCCCTTAGACTGGACACAGTTCAACTCCGACTCTTTCGGAGCTCGTGGGTTGAACAGGCAGCGCCCAGCGAGAGGTTCGACGGCAAATCATTCATCTCGCCTGGGCCACCACCCTTGGGGAGGGACTGTTCGACGGCAATCTGACCGCCCCTCCCCAAGGGCTCCGCTTCCTTCGGCGGACGCGCCATCTGTGCACGAGGGGGGCGACGGCCTTACGGCGCCCGCCGCGGCGCTCACGCCGCCGAGGGAAACCGGACGAGTCGCCGCCCGCCACATACTCCGCCAGGCGTTGAGGCCCTCAAGACCAGCCGACTGGTAGGGCACCATCAGATGCCCCACTGCGCACCGGGATTGCGCACCAAGTAGCTCGCCAGTATCGGACTCAGCGCTGATCACGCACACCATTCCCGGGCGGCGCGCGGAGCACTCGAACGATGTCCGGGCCCCCGTGTTGAATTGCGTGGTCGCAAGACCGGTCGTCACAATGCTCACCCCGCTTCCGTGTCTCTCGTCCTACTTACCCACATTGCTATCACTGCGACTAATACTAAGCTCACTATGACAACAGTGCAATAAAGGCAAAGGATCGCAGTGACTAAACTGCACCACTCGGCACCAGGTGCGAGCCGCGGCGCGCTACTGGGGGCGGCGGCCGTTGCGGAAAATCGGCGACAGAGACGTCCTAAGCTCACCGCTGTGTCATCACCTGATCCCGCTCGCTTCGCGCGGCTCATCGTGCAGCGCCGCCGTGTGTTGGGTCTCACTACGCGGGACGTGCAGAAGGCTGGCGGTCCGAGTACCCCTACCCTTAATCGGCTCGAAGCCGGAAGGGTCGCTCAACCAAGCAGAGACACCCTCGTCAAGCTGGACCGGGCACTGCAATGGCAGCCCGGATCGGCAGCGCGATCGTTCGACGGGGGTCTGCCCGAGACCATTGAGCCTGCACCGCGGCCAAGCACCAGCCCAACTCAGCCGATCGTTGCGACGATCGATGGGGTCATGATCAGCACCGAGACGCTCTCGTCGCTCGTTGATCTGGTTGATCAGGTCTCGCGCGCGAACGAACACCGGGACATCAACGGACGTGCAGAGTTGGACGAGCTGGGCACGCTCGTTGACAGGTTGCTCCGTTCGTGGATCATTGTTCAGGCGGAAGTTTGGAAGTCGCAGAACGAATTGCAGCGCAACGAGATACTCATCAACCGTATGCTCGGTGATCAGTTACGCAAGGAACCTGACGCCGCGAGGGTCCCCGAACAGGACCTCGAAGACATTGGTTACCTAAGATGGTTGCTAGGCAGAAAAGAAGATGCAGACCCCGCCGATCGCCAACGCTGGCAGATGCGGTGGGAGACTAGCCAAGGCTGAATGATAGGTGGGCACGTATGACTGCACCCGACGATCAACCGTTAACCTTGCAGCACAAGCTGAATCGGCTCTTCGCCTACTTCCACTCAGCCACCGAGACCGAGCTAAGCAGCGGCGCACTTGCATTCTTGCTCGGCAACAAGCTCGGCCGCGAGATCTCAACGAGTGACATACTTTGCGCGCGATCTGGGTCTGGTTCACTGCCGGCTGACGTGTGCGACGCTGTGTGCTCGTTGATGGGTGTAGCTGACTTCTACCTCGCGCCGAGCCCCGACGACAAAACAGATTCACTCATCAAGCACGAAGATGCCCGTCTACATCTGTGGAGCGCTGCACGCGATCGTGGAGTCGAAGGCCTCATTGCGCGTAACGCCACCGAGGATGACCTGGAAGTGCTCATCGTTGCCGTCGAGCAGCTACCGCTGCTGGCGGACACGCCGACGCGCCCGCATCATCTTTCGGTAGTTGCTAACTGAGCATTCATCGCGGCGTGAACTCGATGGCAACCCGAGGCCGAAGCGTGAGGTTTTCGTCGACAGCAGGCGTCAGTGTGTTGTCTGCTGGCGCCATATTGAACGCCGAGGCCAGGTTTGCGAGCAGCAGTGTCGCCTCGTGTAGCGCGAATTGTCGGCCAATGCAGGCTCTTGGACCTGCCCCGAACGGTCGATAGACCGCATCCCTCGGGGTCTTACTGAGGAAGCGTTTGTGCTCGAACTGGGAGGCAGTTGGTCCCCACACCTCCTCATCTCTGTGAATCGACAACATCAGCAGGAAAACCCACTCGCCAGGCTCGAAGCGAACGCCACCTACCTCGGTCGTCTCACGCGCTGCTCGGAAGAAGCCCGGCGCTGTTGGCCAGAGTCGTAATGTCTCGGAGACGACGGCGCGAGTGATCTTGAGTCGTGCTACGTCGTCATAGCTCAAGATCGCTCCGTCGCTACACGACTCCTCACGCTCGGAGCGCAGAGCCTCGACGAGCTCGCTGTCTCGTGCGAGATAGAACAAAGCGAAAGCTAAGAGGTTGCCCGTGGTTTCATGGCCGGCGATGAGGAAGGTGATGATCTGATCGCGAATAGCACGGTCTGACAGCTGTTTGCTTTCCATCATGACTTCCAGCAAGTCGCGGGGCGAGTCGGCGGCGCCGCGGCGACGTCGGTCCATTACATCGGTGATGATTTGATGGAGGACTGCGACATCTCGATCGAACTGCGCGCGCTTCTTGCGCTCGATACCCGCACCAACCACGGGAATGGACGCGGACTGAGTGAACGCGAGGGCGCCCTTTAGGGCGTCAGCAAACTGATCGCTCAGGTCAGATTCCCAGAACGGAAAGCCAAACCCACACTTGCCGATCACGTCGAGAGCTGCCCGATTGGTGATCGTCTCCACGGAAGACTGATGGGGATGATCCTCGCCCAGCGCTTTCGTTAGTTCTTCGCTCGTGGCCAACATGTCGTCGTGATACCGACGCATGGCTTCCTGGGTGAATCCGGAAGCAAGTACTTCGTGGCCGGTTTGCCATTCGGCGCTGTCGTTGTCGGCCGTGAACAGGCCGTCGCCTGCAATATCCCGTAGGCGTTTGATCGGCCGCCCCGCGAATCTTTCCCACCGAGCTTCGTCGAGAGTCTGGCTGGCCAGCGCGGAACTTCCGACGAAGGTCAGGTCGCCGGCACCGATGATGCTTCGTCGGTATATCGGTCCAAGTCGCTTGAACTGCTCGAGTGTCTTCTGATTCGGCCGCAGGCTGTCGATACCTATCACGTCACCGATGAACGGAATCCTCCACGGCGGGTGTGGGATTGCCTGATCGGTCATGTGCGGACTGCCTTCCTGAAAGGTCAAAGGTGCGTGCTGGTCGTTGTTGACGTTCTGGTCGATGGTCGCCCAAGATGCGTCGGCTGGACACCTCGCCAGGCTCGCGCCACGTCATCTATCTGAGTATCGGACTTTAGCCATGCGGGAGCGCTCGCGTGGGATCGGGTACGTCCTGCGCGGAAGCGTTCAAGCGCTTCCTCTAGGAGTGCCGCTCGTCCCGTGGCGTCCTCTGGCCATGTTGCCCCATCGGGGAGCCAACCGGCCAACTCCACCACGCACTCGTCGATCTCAATTCGCATCCGATATGCCATCTCGGCGGGATGTACAAATGTGTGGGTCTCTACGAGTCGGTACTCCGGCAAAGCGCTGGTCAGCGACCTCCATAGCGGAGCAAGCAATCGAACCGACAACGAATCAGGGTCACGCCCGAACCTCACCTGGAAGGACGACACGATGTTCGGTATCCCGATGATTACGAGCACCGCAAGAATCGGCAGGAACAGTGCGTCGTTACTCCCTGAGCGGGCGTCGGTGAAGTCATTGTCGGCACCGAAAGCCAGGAACCAACCTGTGACCAGGCGATAAAGGTGGTCGAGCCAGCTGCTGGCAATGGCGACCAGGACGACCGCACCGAACAGGAGGCGCGGACGGGTAGACCGCTCGCGCAGCATGACAACCGCAGTGAATAGTGCGGGCAACTCGGCGATCGGGGTGGGCAATGAGTAGAGAGTCATGTACGCCGCGGTTCGCCATCCCTCCAGTTCTTCCACCGCGATCCCTTGGGACCGGGCAGGTGATGCAAGCAGCCAGAGCGCCGCTGCAATGACGAACGCGGCGGCGACCAACCAGTAAGGGAGGCGTCTAGACGGGAGTCGTCCGCGTTCCCACAGGAAACCAACGACAGCGAGCGCTGCCGCAGAGAGAAGCACAAACAGGTGGGTCAGCGAGCGGACATCTGTCAGCGTCACGCCGAGATCAGCAAGGACGCCCTGCACAGTGGCGTTGCGGAGCGCCACGACAACTAGTGACAGCCCGACCCAAACGTGCGCAGCTGTGTCGGCTGGGGTGGCATCTACCAGCACTAGTTGCCGGACCAGAACGACCCCGCCGACCCACACCACTAGTACTAGCGTCAACCACCCGGGGAGGCTGGAGGTCGCCTCGCGCTGCAGCAGCTCGCTCGCCGCAATGGCGATCACTGGCGGAGGCGCTCAACGAAGCCGGCGCCTTGGCGGCATGCCTTCGGTCCCTGGTCATCAGTGATGGAACCTCGCATACAGACCCCGATCTTGGTGCCCAAAATCTCTGCGGCGATCTCCTGTTGTGCCGAGTAGTAGGGATGCCTGCCGGATCGTCCGCGGCGGCTATTGCTGCGCTGAATGTGTTCTGTGGCCGAAGCCGCGGCCGAACGCGATCCCAGGACGTACTCGAGTGTTCCGATCTCCATAGACCCGATCAGAGCATTGGACGCTGCGCCGATTTCGATGCCATCAGCGACTTCGAGTCCGAGGTGCCCCTCCATGATGTGCCCGAACTCGTGGCCGGCTTGCATGCGCTGGTGGCGGTCCGACCTGTCGTTCTCGTAGAAAATGCGCAGTTCACTGGGTGTGCGAACGAGCAGAGTGCAACTGACGCGGCGGGCGGTAATGATCTCTGGCCATGGCTGGAACCGCACCGCGCGTTCAGCCTCTTGCTCGATCCACCATGCAATGTCGCTGACGCTCCAGGGCGGCGTCAGCGGCGCATACCGAATGAGGTCGTCGACATCCGAAATCTCCCGACCGAAGACTTTCATAGAGCGCACCTTTTCTGCGTACTGCCAAGCCAGCCATGGTTGCGGGCGTAGGCTACCGCATCCGCGACACGCCCAACGTGCGGACAATCACAGCAAGCAACCGGAGAGATCATCCCGACTACGCTCTGGCTAAACCTAAGGCAGCGTCTTGCCTAAGAAGCTGGTCAAGTGTATCGAAGTTCCTGCCCAGTTACTCTTGTCGGTCATGACTTCAACCCTGGAAGTAGGACTTACGTTCGTAGAACGTGGCATCGAGATCGATCGAACGAAACTCGATGAACTCAGTCAAGTCTTGGGAGCGCATGAATCCAGCGTCGTGGTACCAACGTTCGCCAACCTAATCCTGAGTGGCGTTGCTCGTCAGTTGGCGGACAGCGGCGCAGTGCCGCCACACGGTGTCGTTCATACAGCGGAGGCGACCACTGTGGAGCGGAATTTTACAGACTGCGCTCGACGAGTTGACGCAACGCTCGCCGTCACGAAGGTTCGAGACCGCGCGGGCGTAGTGCAGTTCGAGACCACCGGGACGATCACGGATGACGCCGGCACGGTCGCGGTGGTCGTCTCGACGCTGACCTATCGAGAAGGAGCCTGACCTATGACTTGGACCGCGTCAGAGATCATGACACGTGCCCGCGTGCAGCAGTACGGAAATCTCTCGGGAGACGACAACGCCATTCATACCGATCCCGACGCGGCCGCTGCCGCTGGCCTGCCTGCGCCGGTTGCGCACGGAATTCTCACGGTAGGCATCGTCCTGGCGCACGCGGCCGAGTGGCTAGGTGAGATCGGTGGCTATATCACGGGCTATGAAACACGCTTCACCGCTCCGGTCTACGTGTACGACGACCCTGTTCGGTTGGAAATATCGGCCGACGTCGCCTCCGCTGGGCGCCTGGATGTGTCGGTGGCGGCTATTCACGGTGGCGTCTCGAAAGTCGTTCTACGGCCTATGCGTGTGTACTTCGCGTCCTGAGGGCAAGCAGACGTCTGTAGACCGACCTCCGGTTAGCTATCCACCCGCGCCGACAAGCACGGCGAGTAGCAGCCGCCGCGTTTGACTACACTGCGACTACACGATGCCATCAAAATGTTTCATCTGTCGCGGCGTGTCGACGCGGGTTTCGCCATTCCTTAAAGAAAGAATGGACCTCATGGCGGGACGACCCAAGAAGGACCCCACAGGTGCAGCTCTCGTACCGATCACGCTTGCTGTCACACGTACGGCGAACAACGTGATTCGTGCAGAGGCTGCGGCACGGAACATGAGTCTCGTGGACTATCTGTGCGCCCTTGTCGCGGCCGATACCGGCCAACAGCTACCTGGTGTCCCCCCACTGCAGGAGGTGCTTGAACTACCTGACACCGCATAACTGAAATGACGAACGCCCCCAGGTTGCAGCCGAGGGGCGTTCGCTAAGTGTGAGGGGCGAGGCTGGAATCTCGCTCCCTGATCCCCGAAGGGACAGTCTGTGACGGACTGGTCTCAGGATAGCGTGCACCCTTTTGGTGGCGCCAGTTCTGATGAATGCGTGTCGGATCACGACTTGGTTACCGAGTCGCGGTGGTCCGAGATTTACCGGTTGCTGCCCGCACCTGGTGGTGAGGCGTTCGCGCTGGCGGGCACCGCGACGGCGAACAAGGCTCGGCGGGAGCGCAGCGGTAACCCGATTGAGCTGATCACTGAGGCCGAACGTGCCGGTGGTGGCAAGGCTATCTGGGCGGTTGTGGCCCCGATCCGCAGTGATCTGCTGGTCATCGACCTCGACCGGTGCGCGGAACAGGTGTGGCCGCGTCTTCGCGATGTGCTTGGCGACTATGCCGCGACCGCCGCCTACCTAGCCCGCTCCGGCAGCCCTGACTCCCTACACGTGATCCTCAGGTGCGCGTCTGCTGCCTCTGACCGAGGCATCCGCGAGTTCCTTGCTGAGCTGCGCCGCCAACTCAACCTGTCGGCTCGCCGCATCGACGTTCTGAACCCAGGACATCTGCTCCGTCTGCCGGGCAGCGCCTCGCTGAAGCCAGGCGGCAGCCACTGCACACCCGTTGACGACGACCTCGAGCCCATCACCGCCATTCAGGCCGCCACGAGGTTGCGGGCCGCCCTCGGCAGTGATGAACCAGGACCGGTGCAGGCGACGTTCGCCCGGCACGACGATGGGTGGTGCGTGCAACTCGCCGCCGAGGTGTACCGCCCCGGACTCGAGGTCGAGGTCCACCGTCGCGACGGTCAAGTCAAACGGGTGCGTATCGGCACGGTCGTTGCCCATGCCGGCGACAGTGTCCGGGCCGCGGTCACTGAGGACCTCAGCTCCCACTCCCCCACCCCCGGTCCGATGGTCGCGCTGTCGTCGGCCGCGCAGATGCACGAGCTCGCCCCCGACACTGACGGTGCGGGTGAGTTGCAGTGGCAGGCACCGCGCGCCTGGCGGCGTCGCACTCCTATCTCCGCGGAGCAGTGGCGAATCCTCAACGACACCGGAGGTGACGACCGCTCTGCGGCGGCGACGGCCGCCGCGTGGGTGTTGTGGGACGTCGGCCTACGCTCGTTCGCTGCTGTGCGATGGTTTTATGCGCACTGCCCTGCCTTCGCCAAGTTCCGCGACCGCGACACCGACCGCCGGCGCGCCCGGTCAGCATGTGCCGCGCACTGGCAGAGCATTGCTGACCGCGCCAGCACCTACCGGCCGCCCCTGGACCCCGCCGACCAAGCACTCGTCGACGACGCGCTCGCCGAGGTCGCCACCTGGGACGATCCCGACCTGGTCGCGGCCGCGGTCGCCGTCGTCACCCACCGGTTCACCGACGGCCACGGCCTCGTCGACCGCCCGATCGCCAAGCGCTGCCTTGCAACCTGGATGTCGGTCTGCGACAGCCGCGCGTTCGTCCACCTCCAACGCCTCCAAGAGCGTGGCCTGCTGATTCGGACCCGAGACTGGCGCGACGGACCAGCCAACGAAGCTGCCCTGTACTCGCTTCGAGTGCCAGATGACTTTTACCGGGGAGATGGTGCCCATGACGTCACAGACCCCCTGAGGCTCCACCCCCTCTGGGGGCAACTCGGGCACCCGGCCTACGCTCTCTGGTCCCTGCTGCGCACGTACCAGAGCCCCACCCCCACCACCGATCTGACGACTAAGTCCAGCCTCCCCCCTGGTGGGACGGGCTGGGGCGTGCTGGGTCTGCTCAACACCCTTGGTTCGCTTGGGCTGGTGACGCGGATAGGAACAGGAAAGGGAACGCGCTGGACAGTCGCCTCTGACCAGGCAGATCAGGACGCTGTCGACTCCGCGGCCACCTCCAGCGGCGCGTTCGAGCGAGCGAAACAACTCCGGGCGCGGATCGTGGGTGAACGCAAGGCCTACCACGCAGAAGGACCAGGTGAACGAGCACGAATGCGGACCGGGCTCAAAGTTCTACGAGACCGTCTGACCCACACGGATGTGGCTGGCCGGGCGCAAGGCAGCCTGTTCGCCACCGTGAGTGGCGGATGTGTTTCGGAGCAGGTTTCTACTGGGGCCGCGCTGCCCCAGGACGACCTCTCTCTGGGGCGACTTAGAGGAATCCCCATATGGGTACTTATATAACGCAATATTACATATACTACTCAGGCGCATATACCCATATGGGTGCTAAGATAACGTAATATGTTATGCGAATATGCTAGGATACGATATGTGAGGAAGTATGTGCTTACCTCACATATCCGAAGCTGTGCTGATGTCAGCTAGCTATACATGACAAGTAGGTATGCCCAATAGGGGAGCTACTGGCCCCTGACCTGCCATAACGACTCGCAATGACGGAGGGTGAAGGAACATGAAGGTGACAGCAGTCGCGAACCTGAAGGGGGGGGTGGGAAAGACCCTGGTAGTCGGAAACCTCGGACATGCGAACGTGGCGCAATCGGTTCCGACCCTACTTCTCGACCTCGACCCGCAAGGGAACCTCACGCAGCACTTCACCAGCTTCACACCAGACGATCCGCCAAACGTCAGCATGGCCGACGTCCTCGACCGTTCAAGCGACGCCACACTGGCTGACGCCATAGTCGAGACACGCCGAAGCGGACTCTTTCTGGTTCCCTCGGGATTCGACGAACTGCAGGCAGTCCAAGACACGCTAGTTGGAAGGCCGGGAGCCGAGTTCAGTGTGAAGAGAGCCCTCGACTCGCTGCCAGCAGGGCAGTTCGCCGCCGTAATGATCGATTGCCGGCCCGCTACTGATCTGGTAACGCGGAACGCGTTCATCGCCGCTGACCAGGTTCTCATCGTCCTGCAGCCCGAGGCAGACGCACTCCGCGGATTCGACTTCACCCTGGTGGCCATTGACGACCTGCAGAGGTACCTCGGCAAAGAGCTCCCAGTGGCGGGGTTTGTCGTCAACCAGGTCGACTACCGACGAAACGACCACAAGAAGCAACTCGAATGGATCAAGCAGCGATCCGCCGCCGACTCTATCCCGATCCTCGGTGATCCCATTCCCGTGAGTACCGACCTGTCAAAGCTCAACGCTGTGGGGATGGGAATCGACGAGATGAGCTCGCCGTCGATCAGACTTCGAACTCTAGCCGCCGGATTTCAAACCATAGTGAACGCGCTGAGAGAGGAGCAGTCAGCAGCATGAGTAACATTCCAGAGCCCAACCTGCCACCAGCCCGGCCACGCCGGAGCTCGTTCGCCACGGCCACCCCGGTCGCGACGACAGCGCCATCGAAGTCATCGCAGAAGGCGACGTCCGAGCCGAAGAAGATGGGGCAGCAGGGGAGCGAGGCCGCATCCTCGCGATCGCCGGAATCCAAGCCAACCCCGCCCCCCACGCGACAGGCGCACCGAGCGCCCGCTGAGAGGCCTGCCCCGGCCAGCCCCGTGTCACGGCCCTCCTCGGCCGCGAAGCGCAGTCCGGCATTCTCGCGCGACATTCTTTTGTCAGTCGCAGACGAGCAAAAGGCACGTCTGGAGAACACCGTGGCGTGGACGGCCCCGCGAACGGGAGTCAAAAGTCAGCAGGCATTCATCCGGTGGGGTATCGACGAACTCTGCTCACGACTGGAGCAGGAATACAACGACGGCAAGCCATTCGACCCGATCCCTGGACAAAACTCCGAATAAGGACACACCAATAACCCATAGTGCCCATAAGTACCCATATGGGTCACTGATTGAGGGGTCCTGGCGGTGATTGGTGCACCACCAGGACCGGCGACCAACAGAAGGAGCTGTTGATCTATGTCCGACCTTACTTCTCACAGCCGCGACCTGGATGAAGGTACGACGCACGCCGCCAGCGTGGCTACAGCGGTCATCCTGAGCCTTATCGTTGTGGGTGCCTCATTCACATTGAGCTTCAACGCGCTGGCCGATCTCGCGAAAATGTCAGGGGCTATTCCCGACTCCCTGTCCCCGCTGCTCCCCGTCGTCATTGATGTCTTCATCTTGCAGGCCACGTGGTGTGTCTACGTGGCAACCAGACGTCGTGACGACGTCGGCAAGCGCTACCACTTCACCATGCTCGCGGTCTTCTCGACGGTCAGCGTCGCTGGAAACGCAGGGCACGCATTCCTTGCGACCGGTGACCACGGCCTCACGCACGGACTAATGGCGGTCGCCATCGCTATGGTCGCACCGCTTGCTCTACTCGCGAGCATCCACGGGCTCGTCATGCACGTGTGGGCCGGCGGGCGAGTAGCCGTACCGTCGCGAACGGACCACGCTCACGCGCCAGTAGAAAATCGACCCGCGTCCTCGGACTGTGCACAAACCGACACCTCCGTTGGTGCACCCCATGCACAATCGCAGGTCAACCCGGCACTTACGCCGACGGCAGGCGCCTCGGACCAGTCACACACTCATGCGGGCGAGTTGGAGGTCGACGTCACCGATGACGACCTCCAACTCGCCCGACTCGTGCGCAGCAGAGGGCGGGTCCAGAGCGATGAGTCCACTGTTGCGCGCGTGCTTGTGCGTGAACGAAATGGCGCTCCGCGGGAGGAGACGGCAAGGATCATCGGCGTTCACAGGACTACCATCAGCCGCTGGATAGACATCGCGGACGAATGCCGATCCGCCTATCCAGCCCACGCTCAGTCACTCGTGGACGCTGGATGACGTGCGCTCACTGTGCGTGCAACCGCATCGTGACACCTGTGCGTGCGCAGTCTGTGGGAGAGTGCCATGCACACTCGGGCCGGATTCAGTAGGCGGGGTGCGTGCGGTCCCAGATTCCCTCCGGGCATACCCCGCCGGTGAACAGACTTCCCAAGTCCCATCGAACATGAGTTCGGTGGGACTTGGCGCGCGTCCGTGCTGAGATGTCAGTGACCCTGGATAGCGTAAAAGGCGCAAGGCGCCGTTTCGGCTTCGAACGGAGGACCGTGTGATACGCGGCAATCAACGTGACGATGTCGTGCTTCCGACTGCAGGGACCGCGACCGAGCACGCTCTCTACGCCGAGCTGCACGCTGCACGTGCCCGAATCGCCTCACTTGAGACAGCTCTGGAGACGCTGAATCGCTCGCTCGACCAGCTGGCCGTCTCCACGGACCGCGTCACCGATATTGCCGATCGCCTTTCCCGCGACAACGACGACCTTCGCGCAAGAGCGGCACGTCGCACGATGATCGAGTGGTTCAACGCCGCCATCGCCGGCCTGGCGGCACGCCAACAGCTGGCGTTCCAGGACAGCGTCATTCGGCTCGACGATCGCGCTGCCGCCTATCACCGCGGCCAGGGAACCGCCATTGCCGAGCGGATACGGTCACTGGTTGTCGGCGCCGAAACATGCCGCCGAGATCTGAGCGACCTGAGTGTGTGGATTCGGTCCGAGCAGTCGGACTGGAAACAGCGCCTCGTCGACCCTACTGTTGCGAGCCCGGTCAATCCTGCACAACCACACACCCGTGACGGATGGATCGCCGAAGTGGGCACCCACATACATTGCCTCGACGAACTGGTTGCCCTGACGAAAAGAACGCCGGGCGTACCTGCTCCGGCCAGCCTAACTACCAAGCGTTAACAGCCACAGCCGCCGAACTCTTCTACTTAGACCCGCGGGAATGGGTCTGTCGCAGGGTGACCGATCAGTTTTCGTTCTGTTCGGCTTTGGTGAAGAGGACGTATTGGGCGGCGGTTTGCTGGTAGGCGTCTTGCTTGTTGTTGGAGTGGATTTCGGCGACGTAGCGGCCGAGTTTCACGTGGCAGGTGTAGGTGGTGTTCTCGGAGTCGCCGGTGATGGAGCATTCTGCGTCCGGCAGGCCGGGGGGCGCTCCGATGTCTTGGCTGTCGGTGCGTCGGTAGCTGTTCATCAGGGTGGTGGCTTGGTCGTCGCTGGCGGCGCGGTAGACGACGGAGCGTTCGACGGCGTTGGCGGTGGATCCGGCTTCGTTGAGGTTGTTGAAGGTGCCGACGGGATCGCCGGAGAAGTGCGCCATACCGCGTGGCCCGTAAACCGCCCGCATGCTTTGCGGGGTCAGACCGGTTTTGCCGTTGTCCATCTCTTCATCGGTGTAGGGCAGCGTGTAGATGAGGACGTGGTCCTGGTCGACGATGGGACGGGTTGGGCCGGTGATACCGCGGGCGGCAGCTTCCTCTTTGGTGGGGGTGCCGGGGAACTGGTCGATCAACGCGGTCTGCAGTGAGATTGCTTTGCGCACTGTCGGTTCCAGCTTGTCCTGCTGTGTGGTGGTTGTTTCGTACCACTCGTAGATCACGTAGCTGTTGTGCGGCGTGAACGTCATGAGCTGCTGGGTGTCGTCGG
>NZ_JAPKFM010000025.1:0-79153 GCF_026262595.1 Gordonia aquimaris
CTGTTCGGGGACGACGGACGCAGGTATTTCATTGATCCGAGCACACTGCGATCCGATGACCCACACACATGGATAAGTCAACAAGGTGGCGGTGTGCCATCTCCGCCGGGCCCGCAACACCCGGCAAAGTCTCCGAACAGAACAGGGTCCCGAATGATCAATCGCGCTGTCACCGAGGACAATTTGGGCGCTTGGGTATTCAAGTGCAACCCCGACGTCTACGACCTACCCGCCGAAATTGCCGACGGAGAATCGTTCGTCGAGGGGTGGAGCGTAACCGACAACTACCGCTCGCAGATGATAACTGCCGGACAGAAGGCGATCTTGTGGATGTCCGGCGACCGCAACGGCTATGCGCCGCGCGGGATCTGGGGTATCGGATGGACGACCGGCGACAGTTACGAGGTGGATGGTCTCAGCGGTGGCTACTGGCAGGACGATGATCACGCCGCACGGGTTCGGCACATGGTTCCGACCGCGATTCGGATTCTCGACGAGCCCGATCGTCTCCGCGCCGACGATGTAGCCGTTGTGCCCGACCTTGCCGACCTCGAGGTCTTCACTGTCCCCCAGGGTTCCAACCCCTCCTGGATCTCCCGGGCTCAGCTGGCCGCACTCGAGCCACTGTTACCGCCGTGGCCGGCGCCGAATGACGTTCCGCTGACCACCGTGACCCTGGGTCCGCACGGTGCCGCATTTGGCTCCCCGGAGAACAACACGCTCGTCGAACAAGCGGCCATGGACGCGGTCACCAAGTACTACGAGACCCATTGGCAGGCAGAGGTAGACGACGTCCACACCTACAACATGGGCTGGGATCTCACGGTCACGACCCCAGCGGGCGAAGAGTGGCACGTCGAGGTCAAAGGGGTGAGTGGGTCGTTGCCGATCGTGCTGCTCACCGCCAACGAGTGCCGAGTCGCGGAGCATGAAGATGCGTGGGAGCTCGCGGTGGTGACACATGCCCTCAGCGATGAGCCTGAAGTGACCGTCTATGACGCCGATCAGGTACTCCGCAACTCGCAACCGCAGACTGTCCGGGCGGATTTACGCGGTGAGGATGGTTGGTCGACGTGATCGACGGACAGACCGCACTTGGTGTGGCGTCTCACCCGGCAGCTGCAGATCGAGCGGCGAACGCCCGGCGGTAGTGCAGGTCAGATCCCCAACCGCCACGCCACATCCGCTCCCCCGACCTCCCGCACGAACTCCGGAACCCCACACACCACAAGCTGATCACGCGCCCGCGAAAGTCCCACGTAAAGGCGCTCTTTCGACCGGTTCTTCGGTTTCGACTCGTTCAACGCCAGCACGACCACCCGCCGCTCGAGCCCTTTGAAGCCGAGTACGTGCCCGTAGAACACCTGCTCGTCGTCCCAGAAGGTGTTCCAGTACGACTTGTTGCCGGCATCCTGACGCTCCACCTGCTCGGGGTGACGGCTGCCGGTGGTGAGCAGCGCGATGTCCTCGGGCCGCCAGCCCTCCTCGAGCAGCGGGTCGATCTGATCGTCGGCGACGCCCATGGCCTCCTCCGAAGTGCACGCGATGAACCGCACCTCCGGGCCCTCGCCGCCACGCAACTGCATCCGTTGCCCGACAAGCGGACTGAACGCCGTGGCGATCTGCCGCGTGTTACGCAGGTTGTGATCGAGAGCGAGCGGCACCAGCGAGACGGGCGGCGATCCCTGTCGGTCGAAGACGCGTTGCGACTCGTCGCTGAACACGTAGATCCCGCCGGCCTCAGGGTCGCGCAGACAGGCCAGCATCGGTTTCCACCATTCGTCGGCGAAATCCTGCGCCTCGTCGACGACGATCGCGTCGAAGCGGTGGCCCGGCTCCAACTTCTCCGCGAGGTCGAGCATCTGGTTGGGCAGCAGTCGTTCCCAGAAGTCCGCGGTCTGCTTGTTGCGCTCTTGTTCGTCGGGCCCCTCGGCGGCACCCCAGCGGATGCCGAGCTCGTGGAACTCGCCGACATAGGCCGGCTGATCGCGCCGTTTCCACGCCGAGGTGATGCGTTCGAGGTAGGAGGCCAGGCCGTGCGAGTAGCAGACCAGCGCCACGCGCTGACCCGCCCGAGACAATCGCCGTGCCTGTTCGAGCGCCAGGAACGTCTTGCCGCTGCCGGCGCCGCCGCGGATCTCGACGCGGTTCAGCTTCTCGATGGCACCGAGGATGACCGCCTGATGCGAGGTCAGAGCCTCGGCGTGGTCCTCGTTGTCGAGCGCGCGTGCGACCACGTCGCGCTGTGGCAGTCCACGCCCGCTCAGCGCGGTGCGTAGTTGTGCCATGCCGGTGGCGTCGACGACGGGCAGCTCGCCGCCCTTGTGGAGCAGCACGCTACGCACCAGCGGCATCAGTTGATCGAGTTGGGTGCGGTCGATGATCTTTCAGCGCGGGCAGTCCGGCAGCGAGAAGTCGGCGGGCAGCTCCGAATGCGGCAGCACCACCATGTGATCCCACCGGAGACGTCCCTGGGTCCAGCGGGGATCGCGCTCGACGTACTCGCGCAGCGCGTAGCAGGCTTGACGGGCCTGGTCGACCGGATCGATCCGCTTTGGCGGTTGACCGGCCCGTGCCTGCCACCAACTGTCGTCGTGCCACACCTCCCCACCTTTGACCTCCAGACACACGATGCCGGCGCCATCGATGGCGACCAGCATGTCGATCTCGTGGTCTTTGTCGTGGTCGGTGACGCGTTGGCCGTGGATCAGGAGGTCGTCGTCGAGGAGTTGCTCACGCAGGAGGTTCCAGACGGCTTCCTCGCTCGGGGAGGCGAACCTCGGTGAATCCGGGACTTCGTGGGGCATGGGGTGACGGTATCGCCTCGGTGCGACCTCAAACGCCCAAACTCTACGAAGCCACACGTAGCGACGCGTACGTTCGGCAAATGGACGACCAGATGATCGCGGACCTGACCGAAGCTCGATCCCAGTACCCTGACGACAATGCCGACTCGCCGTACGACGAAGTCTTCCTCGAGGTGATCGCGCGCGCCGAGCAGTCCGGCGAACTCGGTAAGTCCGACATCGGTGCCCTGATGCTGTGGAAACGGCTCAACCTCAGCACCCGTTGGGCGACTGAGCTCAACCAGACACCCGACGCCAAGGTCCGTCAACTGGCCCGTGACGCAATTGCACGCGCTCGCGATACGTCCTTGGCAACCGGTGAGGCGGCCGGTCAGGCGCGCACCGCGCTCTTGCACCTCCCCGGGGTGCCGCAAGGGTGCAGCAATCGCTTCGACGTTTCTCGCCGCAGGTGCGCTCGACCGGCGGCCATGTAGGACCGACTATCCTTGTCCGCCTTTACCACGGCCATCTGAAGTTCAGACATAGCAAGTACACACAGCGTCAATATTTGACATAACAGATGGCAGAGTAGGCCGCCCGGCCCTGGTCGATCCGCGACGTCGACGACCGCCTAGAGCCATCGGCGCGGGCGCTTCCGAACGGAGCGGCGCGCCGACCGGCTGCGGCAAGGCATCTGCCGCTTTAGCTTTCGCGGGCCACCACGCATTCGTGAGCAGGCGGAATCAGTCAGCAGGTCCAGATCAGGTCTGAATCAGCAGAGCCGTTTTGACAGCCGAGGATGAACCGTCCATATACTTCGCGCACTCAACGACAAATCTCAACGCTGTGACCGTTTCCATCACCCACACTCACAGTGGGCTCGGACAACCACCCGAGTGATATGGCCCGGACGTCGTGATGACCTTCACGACTCGGCCGGCCGCATCATACAAGATCAGGTTCACAGGAACCCCGGCACCGGGAATCGCTACATTGAGTACACTTCCGGGAGCGAGTGCAGCCGCGCAGACAAAGGCCGGAATCTGGTGATTTACGACGTCATCGACGCTCTCACGAAACTCCTCCAACGCGTCGAGGAAGTCGTCGAGATTGTCACTGACGTCCCACCAGGGAGAATCGTCCTCATTGTCTGACTCGTCGTCACCGTCTGGATTGGTTCCCGGACCAGTCCCCGGTTCAGTGCCTGGTCCTGTCCCCGGTTCCGCGCCAGGTCCGGTACCCGGATCGGCGCCGGGACCCGTCCCCGGGTCCGTGCCAGGGTCGGTACCCGGATCAGTTCCAGGTTCCGGAGGCGTGGTTTCAAACGTGGGCGTGTACCCGGATGGAAATAGGACCACCGTGTAGAAATCATCGTGATCAGGGTCGTCGACAAACCCTCCCTCCAAGTAGTGGTTACCCCCATACTCAGTGACTGACAGGCCGACGTCAGCAGACGTCAGCTGCTGCGCACTGAGTATCTGCTGGCGTTCCGTCGTCCACGGCATCTAGGTCGTAACGAATGAGCCACACTGTGTATGGGAAGTCCTCAGATTCATCAGGGTACGGATTGGTGTAAATGAAGGTCCGCTCATCGGGGGCGTTCGTGTTGTCTGCAGTCCAGTGGCCGGAGTCGCCGCTGACCCCGATGGCGCCGACGCCGGGGACCGCGTAGACATCGGAGACGTTTGAGAGCGCAGACGAGCCGGCGGTACCGGGCGTCGCCATCAGCGACGTCGTCACACTGCCTGCCGGTGCGGAGTTGCCTGGATTCTGGACTCGCGCGGTCACAGCGAATCCCGACCCTAATGAATGCCAGAGTGCAAGCAACATTAGTTGCGGGGGCATACTACTTCGGCCGAACTGATAGCCGGTAGTCAGATCGCGAAGCGGGGTGGCGGCTGCGTGGATTTGGGAAAATGCCGCATCCGAAACCCACCCTCCAACTGGGGGTTCTACCGTCACAGATCTCACGTCAGACGCCTCGGACACAGGTAGTGTGGGCGTTGACGAAGCTACCCGCGATGCTGGAGCGTATCGATCGGCAGCCTCCGACGCCAGGACCACCGGCGCCCCGAGTACGCGTCCTTCCTCATCCGGACCGGTCGAACGTCCGCCCTGCAGTCCGTGCATCGGCCGCCGATCTAGCTGGTCTACTGCCGCAGCGGGCGTCGTGTCGGACGGTTTATGAATATCGCCTGTGATCGACGAGGACGGAGACGTTAAGTTCGGTTGCTCGTAAACTGTTGGCAGGGAGTCAGAACTACCGCTCACGCCGACAGCGGTCCCGCCGTTCGTGGGCATCTCACCGTCTCCAGATCCCGAATCCGACGGATCAGTGTCGTCGCCGCTCTCATCGCCAGAACCGGAGTTCGTGGTGGGACTATTTCCGGTGTCAGGCGCATCTATCTCCAGTTGACCGCCCTTCTCTGAGCTCTCGGTATCAGAACTCGAAGATGTTGCTTCAGTATACGATTCGTCGGCAAGAGCAGCGCCGGAGCCGAGCAGAATCACCGGCGCCGCAACAGCACCCAGGGTGACAACAACAAACTTGACTCGAGACGTAGGCACCCTGCGCGACATACTGAAGCAGTATTTTCTATAGTGAACACGGAGTCAATGATAATAACCTCTGCTAAGGAGTAGGCCATTCATCGTGTCCTCATCTTCTTCGCCACAACACAACTCTTCCGATTCGGGAACCCTGACTACCGATCCGGATGCATGGGGGCTCCTGCGGTGACACACCAGGGGCCGAAGTCGTAGGCCGCCCTGCCGAAAGACCGCAACAACCCCGAGGTCGAGCCTGCACAACGGCGGCGAGTGAACCTGAAAACGGCGGGCCAGGTGGCGGCGCAGGTTCCTAACTCGCAGCTCGGAATCGCTCGTAACTGATCTCGAGTAGTTGCCGATCGGGTCGGTCGCGTCGAGACTTCGGCACCACCATCAGCTCCTCGCCGTGTCTTTCCTTTAGCCCATGCTGGAGCATCGGTCCGTCGATCTCGTCAAGTAGGTCCTTCCGAATCTCGACGACATACTTGTCGGGCCGAATGCCTAGAATGTGCCTGTCGAACGCTGCATGGTGAATTTTGCACAGCGCCAGCCCATTAGTAACCGACGCGATGCCTGACTCATGTGAATCCGGGACGATGTGCGCGGCGTCCAGCAGTTCACCGTGCTTGAGTGCGCATACAGCGCAACGAGTCTCGTAGGCACGCATAACGGTCGCCCGGAAGACGGGTTGGTGAAGACGCCGCTTCGACTCGACCTGCACGTAGCGCCGCATTTGCTCGCTCTCCGGCTCGCCCGCACGTAGGATCTGCGCGACATCGTCCGGCGCGAGAATGAACTGGTGTTGCTCCGGCTCCTCCCGGACCACGTAGATGGGATAGATCGGCTTGTAGAGGGCAGTCCCAACTCCGAAGAACCAGATCAATGGCTGCCCGAGTTCCATTGCCCGACGAAGCCCGCGATTCTCCGGATGGCTCGGGTCGTCGCCCCGCCACTTGTAGGTAATTGAGCCGTCGTCACCGATCTCGTCGGCGTACGGCCGTCGCGCCTCGTCCGGGCTGTAGACCGTACGGATCGAGAGCGCACTTTCAAGCTCTCTCGGCTTTCGAATTCCGCGCTGTGCGTCCATGAGTCGAAAGGGGCTGCCGTTGAAGGAGAACTCCAGAAGCTCATCGGATCGGATAGCTTCAAGACCATCCTGCGTACGCCTCGTGAGCCACCCCATCGCCTCCAACCGCAGTTCGCGATCGAACTCTTCCTGCGCCGTCACCCGTGCATCCTCCTCGCCACAACCGCCGCCGGCCCCACCCGACAGAACACCAACTCCAACCGAGTGACTCGCTCCCCCGTCGCATTCCGCAGCAAATCCGCGTAGATCGCCAACTGCGCCCAGTACGCCTCGAGCGTATGCGCACTGACGCCGACGTCGGTCTTGTAGTCCGCGATCACAAGCCCGCCATCGTCGTCTCGGTACACCAGGTCGGCGATACCCTCGACGACGGTTGTTCCGTCCGGTCCGAGGCCGGCGAGCTGCATCTCTTTCCAATGCTCACGTACGGCAGCTCGCTGGACAGGTTCGGACTCCAGCGCCGACCGTGCCAATGCGACGAAGTGCTCAACGTCGACGATGCCGGCCGCGACCGCGGCATGGCGAGCGGTGGTCTCGAAAGCGTCGTCGAGCGGTGCACCCAGCGCGATCACCTCGAGCACCGCGTGCAGCGCCGTACCCAGAGATGTACCGCTATCCGCGCTCGCAGTGCCGGCCGAAACCCTTTCGTCTGCAGGCACAGTGAGGAGGCCAGCACCGCGATAGCCCTCCAGCAGGGCAACCTCTGCACTCTCCTCACCGTGCACGATGCGCGTCGCCGAGTACGACGTCCGCAACGCTGAGGTCACCTCTATCGCGGCCGTCTCTGCCGACCACTCGTCCCACGGCTGACGCTCGAATTGCTCGATGGGCTCGTCGTCGCGCCGCACAGGTTCGATGACCTCCGGCACCGAGTTCGGCAGACCGTCGATCGCGGGCGCCAGGGTCGCACCCCACGAGGCACCTTTGCCCACGTACCCGGACACCGCGAGATGACTCTCGGCGCGGGTACACGCCACGTAGAGCAGCCGCTTCTTCTCGGCCTCTGCGTGATCCTTCTCCGTGGCAGCGGCCGGCTTGTAACCCTTCGACATCACCGATTTCGACGCGCACGCCTGCAACGTGCCGTCGTCGTCCCACAGCAGTGGTTCGGGCTGCGTGCGGAAGCCGCCGCTCATACCGGCCACCACGACCATCGGGAACTGTAGGCCCTTGGCGGCGTGAATCGTCATGATGCGCACGGCATCCACGCCGATCTCCGGGAGAACGGTCTCGGCAACGCGCGCGTTCTCGTCCGCTTGGGTGTCGGCCCAGTCGATGTAGTCGCGCAACGATCCGCGGTCTTCGGCGTACCACGCGCGGGCTTGATCGATGACGAACCGAAGCCGGCGCCACACGTCGCGGTGGCGGGGCGAGTCCATCGACACCTCGAAGACTCGGCGGTCGGTCGCCAGCCGGCTGAGCAGCGCACCCGGATTCAGATCGCCGAGCTCGAACGACAGCCCCCGCAGGTACGCGTACGCGGCCGCCACCGGCGAGTCAGTCAGTTCGGCCGTAGGCGCGTCGGCGTAGATGCTCCAGCGTCCGTCCGCGGCTTTCCAGCGCAGCAGGTCATCGTCACCGCAGCCGAACAGCGGGGTACGCAGGGTGGCGACGAGCGCGGCTTCATCGGCGGTGTTCGCCAACGCCCGGCAGGTCACCAGCAGGTCGTGCACCTCTTGCGTCGAGTACACGAGACTCGATGCTTCCGAACGAAACTCGATACCCGCCGCGTCGAGGCTCTTCTCAAGGAACGGCAGCACTGTCCGCGATGGGATGAGGATGCAGATGTCTTTCCATCGCAGTGCGTCGTGCCGATAGGTCTTGTCATCGTCGAGTGACTCTCTGTGCCAGCTCTTTTCGACGGCGGTGGCGATGATCCGCGCGACATCGCGGGATTCGCGTGCCCGGATGGCTTCGGCGGGTGAGAGTGAGTCCTCATCGTCGGCGGGTTCGTCGTTGTCGGGAAACACGAATGGTTGTGGTCCCCAGTCGATGTCCCACCGCGGTCGGCCTGGTGCCGGATGCAGCGGCGTGTATGCCGGCTGCACGTGATCATCCGCGACGATGAGCCGCCCGAAGACCGTGTTGATCCAGTCGATGACCGGTCGAGTGGAGCGGAAGTTTGTGGTCAGTTGGACGACGTCGGCGGCCGGGGTGCGGTCACGAGCAGCCATGTACGCGGCGATGTCGGCACGGCGGAAGCGGTAGATGGACTGCTTCGGATCACCGACGGTGAACAGCCGGCCCGCTTCGTCGTGGCCGGCGACAATGCGCTGCGCCAACTCGAGCTGCAGCGGATCCGTGTCTTGGAACTCGTCGAGCAGCACCCGTTGGTAGCGATCGTGGGCTGCTGGGGCGACGTCGGCTTTGCCGAGCACGTCGCGGGCGAGCACGAGGAGGTCGTGGAACTCGAGCTGTCCGCTGCGTTGTCGTTCGCACGCTTCGTCGAGGACGATCTCGGACAGATGGCGCACCACCACGCGAACGGCGCCATCGATATAGGTGCCGACGACCTCGGGGCAGATCTCGTCGCGCAACGCCTTGATGGACTGTTTGATCTCCTTGACCTGTGCCGAGCCGCCCCGCCAGTTCTTTCCGGCACCACCGTTGCCGGGCCCCGGGCACAGCCCCGCCATGGGAATCCAGCCGGTCGCATCCCGCTCTGCCGCAACGAGGATGCGCCACTCCCGGAGCTTGTCCAGCTGCTGCGCGAGCTTGTCGTCGGGGTCGAGGCAGTCGTCGATCCTCTCGGTGACGGTGTCAGTTTCCCACAGGATGCGATCGATGTCGGCGGGGGCGATGCCTTGTGGGTTGTCGTCGAGGGTGAGGCGGTCCCAGTTGCGGTCGAGCGCGTCGGCGAGTCCGCGCATCTGATCGAGCGAGGCGCCAGCGGCCATGATGATGCCCATGGCGTCCACCAGCATGGGAGGGGCGGCGTCGGTGAACAGCCGGGTGCGCATGCGACGCCAGCGCCGTTCGAACGACAGCTGCGAACCCATCGCGTCGACGACGGCGATGCGCGGAGGAACCCCGGCTTCGAGGGGGTGTTCGCTGATGATGCGGGCAGCGAAGGCATGCAGGGTGCCGATGGCGGCGGTGTCGATCTGTTCGAGCGCGGCGTGCGCGCGTTCCGTGTCGTGCGTGGCGAGTTCGACGCGGACGCGTTCGCGGAGTTCGGCGGCCGCCTTCTCGGTGAAGGTGATGGCGGCGATCCGGTCGAGGTCGATGCCGTCGCGCAGTACGAGTTGGCAGATGCGGCCCACCAGTGAGTGGGTTTTGCCGCTGCCGGCGCCGGCTTCGACGAACAGGGTGGCGGCGGTGTCGGAGGTGATGCGGTCGCGGGCGGCTTGGTCGGCGAGGTGCTTGGTGGTCATGTCAGCCTCCGTACTTCCGTACGTAGTCGGCGATCTCGTCGACGCCTTCGAGGGCGGCCCAGGCGCGGCGCAGTCCGGCACGGCCGAGGAGGTCGATGACGGGTAGATCCCAGTGGGTGTCTTCGATCTTGGGTGGGAAGTGGCCGGCGCCGATGGATCGGTGCACGAGCGCCATGTCGTCGGTGAGGGCGGCGATGACGGCGTCGGTGATCGGATAGCCGATAGAGCGGAACTTGCCTTTGCTGGTGACGAACCAGTAGCGGACTTCGACGTCGTCGCCGAGGGTGCGCGCGAACAGCCCGTAGACGGGTAGCTGGAATTGCAGGCCGGAGTTGGTCGGCGTGCGGTCGGTCAGGTCGTTGTACTTGTCGGCCTTGCCGGTCTTGTAGTCGGTGACGCGGATGCGGCCGCCGCTGTGTCGGTCGATGCGGTCGATCTGTCCGCGGAAGCGGATGCTGTGATCGCCGAGCGTCAGGGTGACCTCGGGATCGGTTCCGGTGCCGAAGTTCTGTTCGGCGTGGGTGGGTAGCCAGCCGCCGGCGTGGTCGGCGTGGTCGTGGCCGAACCAGTCGTCGAGGTCGCGCACGATGGTGCCGCGGTCTTTGGCCCAGAGTTGTTCCAGCCAGCCGGGGCTGTCGGCCTGTGCTTCATCGAGCACTTCTTGGGCGACGAGGTGCAGGCGGCCGACGTCGAGTTCGGCGCCGTCGATGGTGGCGAGGACGTAGCGCTCGAGGATGGTGTGGATGAGGGTGCCGCGGGTGAGGGCGTCGATCTGGGCGATCTCGTCGGGGTCGGCGAGGGCGCGCAGCCGCAGGATGTGTTCGAGGAAGTACTGGTAGGGGCTTTGCACCCAGAGTTCGAGCCCGGTCGGTGATACCGGGTGGTCGAAGGTGGTGATGAGGTCTTTGACCGTCGACAGGTTGCCGTTGAAGCGGGTGAAGCGGCCGTTGAGGCGGTCGCTGCGCATTGCCATGCCAAGGTTGATGATTGGGTCGTTGAGGGTTCCGCGGCGTCGGTTGGCGGGCACGGACGCGAGTTCGCGGAGCCGCCATTCGGTGTCGGAGGCGGCGGATGCGCCGATGCGGTCGTCGGCGCGTTGAGCGGCGACGTCGAACGATTCGACCGCAACGATCGCCCTGCAATTCTCGGTCTCGCGTTGCCAATTGACGACGTTGACGTCGCGGCCGGCGAGCTGAGCCATCGCGGGAATCAGCCAGCGCGATGGCACCTTCTCGGCACCGCCCCGCAGGTTGCCGCGGGGGAACGTGACGATGCGTTCGGTACGGCCCGCGCTGACCGCGCTGGCGAAGGCGAGGCGTTGGCGTTCCATGTGGTCGCGGGCGGTAATGCCGGTCAGTTCGGGCGGCAGTAGCGGGTCGTCGCGGCGGGGTGTGGGGATGATGCCTTCGGCGGCGCCGATGACGATGCTGACGTCGAGGTCGCGGCCGATGCCCGCGGCGATCGGTCCGATGGTGACGCCGGCGCCCGAGTCCCCGTGCATACCTCGGTGAGCGGTGAGCCGCACCGTGACGGCGTCGAGAACGCGCGCTGCAGTGGGCGCCGGTGCGATGCCGTCCATGTGCGCGAGGCTGGCGCAGTCGGCGCGGATCGCGGCGAGGTCGGCGGCTGCGGTGTCGCTGGCCGGTGTGCGGAAGTAGCGGGCGAGCAATGCGGTGAGGTGCTCGGCGACGGTGGCCCAGTCGGGCGCGTTGACGATGGCGCGGAGGTCGGTCTGCAACTCACGGATGTAGGTGTGGAGTGCCACGGCAGTCGCGTGGTGTTTCTCGTGCGCTCCGACGCGGGTGAGCCGTTCCCAGTCAGTACCGCCGACGATGGGTTCGTCGTCGCGGGTGAGTCGTTCGAGTCGGCGTTGGGAGATGGGCTGGTCGTCGTGTTCGGGGCGTCGGAGCGCGCCCTCGGCGAGGAGTGTGAAGAGTTCTCGTCGCGGCATCGTGTCGTGGTCAAGTTCCAGCAGCCCGAGAAGCGCTCGGGCGGTGGGGCGGTCGACGAGGGTGTGGCATTCGGGTCCGGTGAATGCGATGTGGCCGGCAATGAGGTGTTCGTGGAGCAGCGGCAGGTAGGGGTCGTCGCTGCCGGAGAAGATGCCGATGCGGTGGCCCGGGACGCCGCTGGCGAGGTGCTTTCGGACGAGCCGGACGACGGCTCGGACCTCGTCGTCTGCGTCGGAGGTGTGGATGATCTGGGTCGGCGTGACGTCCAGTGTCGGTTCGATGATTTCGCCGCGCTGCTGGAGTTCGCGCAGGAGAACCTGTTCAGCGCGCGAGTTGGCAACGGGGTGGTAGACGATTATCGCGCCGAGCTCGTCGAGACGTTCGGCGGCGGCCGTGTAGGCCTCGTGCTGGAGGTAGTACGAGCTGGTGAGCCGGCCGATGGCGGCTCGGTAGATGCGGAGCAGCTCGGCGACCAGTGGGGTCGGCAAGTCCATCGTCGGCTCGGCGATCGCGCTGAGTTCCCAGGCCGCACTGGCGAGGGCTTGGGCGGTGATCGGCTCGTCGGCGACGTCGGCGAAAACGCCTGGGGTTTTGGCGAGGACGCGTTGGATGGCGGCTTCGAGGAGTGGGTACGGGAGTGCTTGCCGAGGCGCGAGGGCTGGGGTAGCGAGCTTAAATACAGCTCCATGGAACGTGAGGACGTTCGCGTTCACGACCGCTTGCGCTCGCGCTGACTCGTGGAGAACGTCGCGGCCGGCAGCGTGGCTCGGTACGACGATCGTGACCGGGACAAATGGCGAACACGCCTTCAGGCGAGTGACGACTTCCGTCAGGCATGCGAGCGCGGTGAGCATGGGGTCATGATGCCTGCCGGGCCTGACATCAAGGTGGTGTTCAGCCCTTGTGGCCAATTCGGCGTGGCCGCAACCTGAGAAGAGGTGGCTCGTTCTCCACAACATCCCTGGGTCGCCCGAAGGACTCGTCCGATTCAAGAAGCTCCTGCACCCGCTGTAACGAGATGCCGCCCACATGCACCGATACCTGCACTCACTGCAAGACATTCCGCAGATGATCGGCCTACTTTGCCCAGATTCCGCGATTTCACGAGCAACTGGTCCATATCCTGGAGCGTTGGATGTCGGAGTGGACACCAGCTATAGCTAGCGACGGTGACGCACAAATGCCCACATAAGAAGCAGGACGCCTAGCGTAGCCGCTATCGCTGTCCACGCGATTCGAGAGCCCGGTGATGTTGTTTCGTGATCCCACAGGAAGAACGGAAACGTTGAGAGGATTATTAGTACCAGACCTAAGCCAGAGCGCCACCACGCTGGAGGGCTCACGTCTTCCCTCGGGGCTGCCTCGATCCGCCTCAGTTCGTGATCGGGGACCGTCCGTGCTACCTCTGCCTTTATCTCCTGGCTTGCCGCCCATAAGCGCTTTGCGACCTGAGCCGTTCCACGGGAGATGTCATCGATCTTGTCCTCCCGCTTCTGGACCGAGCTTCTGGTCAGCTTCCTGGCAGCCTTGTTCATCGGCCACCAGGTCGAGTCGTCACCAAACCGATACAACGCTATGTCGTGCTCGTTCGCATACTCGACCGCGAGTGGGCTGTAGCCACCTGAACTGAAGAACAGCAGCTTCTTCTTGCGATCCGCCCCACGTGCGCCGTAAAGCTGCTGAAGTTCGGGCCGGCCTATCTGAGAGTTCCAATGCTTGACCTGCGCAACCGCGTGTTTCGAGACCACGTCGACACCGCCGTCTCCACTCAGCTCTGTCACTTTGGCATCGCGGAAGCCTAGCTTCTTCTGCATGATGCCGGCCGCTAGGTACTCAGCATCCTCTGGAGTCAGATAGTTTGACTTCTTTCCAATCACGGCATGAGTGTAGTCGCCAGGCGATGCAGCGGGCACTCTAACCAACGGATGCGTTCTAGCGCAACAGCCGTCACACATAAGGAAAGGGCCCATGCCCTTGTATTGAAAATTCAGCAGGCAGGCGGCAACTTCCAATTCCTGCAGAACTATACGACCTGCGGTTCAGCCCTTAAGGTAGGTAATCTGACTCTTCCTGATTCAGAGTGCATGAAGGCGATCTGGCTGCGCACCCCCGCCACGGAAGCTCGATACAGCGACAATGCGGCTCCAGGAAGACACGAAGGACTTCCCGCTCGGGTTGGAGCCTTGCGTAGAGACGACGTCTGTCGGGCCGAAGCGGATCACGTGCGCAGTCTAGTGTCTGGACCTGACACCGCCGGCTACATCGCATCGTGTCGACAGCGACATGTTTAAGCGCCGCGGCAAATCTGTGTCACATTGGCATGCGCACCACAGGATGAGCAGTTCCTGATTTGCCAAAGCGTGACCCCCGGCAATGCCTCGCGTGTGAACTACTAGGCCGCAGAGACTCGGCGGGGTAGCGATACGGATGCAGCGGCGCCGGACTTGCCTAGCCCTGGCAATATCGCGCCTCCCGGTTGATCTGTTCCCCTACTTCCCTTCATCGCCCATTTCCGCGTTCAAGAGTTTCTGTTCATTCCTGGCAGATTCAGTTTTCTCCTTCCGGCTCGAACTGAATGCCGCCAACATATCGGAAGCGATTGTTGTCCCCCTTTCGCGTCCGACACCAGTGTGGGAGTCGAGAATATTCTTTCGGAGCGCGAGAAGTTCGCCATTCATTTGTTTGCGTGGAACTCCCGGAAGGAGATCGGGCGCCAGCGGGATAAACATACACAATAGCGTCGCCAACAATCCCGCACAAAACATAATCGTAGCGATCGACGTAATCTCGGAACTGTCTACGACTACACCAGCAAGGCCGAGGCAGCCACCTGCAAGTGCCACAGTTCCCGCAGGAACAAATACTGCATAGAATCGACCCACTTTCACCCGGGTCGAACTTATTGCAGTGGATCGAATCAGTAGATGCGTATACTGATCAATCCACGAGCGCAGGTCGTCCTCAGCCAGCTTCTCGCTGATCTCTTGGAGGAGCTTGATGCGCTCCCAGTTGCCTTTGGCTGCCATCTCGGAGCGAGCCCGCAAGAGAACCGCGAGAGCGCCAATCAAAGCGGTCGTGAGCCCACCGATCACTGGTATCCACTGAGTCATGACCCGGATCATGACTGACGAGTACGACATCCTTGGCCGAACCGCGTTGGTTCAAGGTAGCTCGCAATGCTTCAGATCTACACGACCGCGTCACGTGCTGACTGCTCCTTGGTGAATAGCCTCTCCCGTTCCTCCGCAATCACCTCCCGCGCGAGTTCCGCCTCGGAGATGTCGACAGCTTCCGGCGCGCTGTCCGCGATGTCGCTGACCCGTGCGAAGTCTTCGAAGAGTTCCCTCTTGCGCGCGAGGATCTCGGTAACGCGGAGATCGACGCCTTCCTCGGTGAGGAGGCGGTGAACCTGGACCGACTCGAGTTGGCCCATCCGTCGCGCGCGGGCAATGGCCTGCCATTCGGTGGTCGGCTTGAGCTGTGGTTCGCAGATGACCACCACGGACGCGGCCTGGATGTTGAGGCCTACGCCGCCGGCGACGATCTGGGACACCAGCACCGCGCCGTGTCCGGCGGCCGAGAACTTGTCCACCATTTCCTGTCGCCGAGCAGCCGGTACCGATCCGGTCAGCGGTCCGAATACCTTGCCGGGCAATGCCCGAACAACTTCGTCGAGGACGGAACGGAAGTGGGAGAACACGATCACGCGACGTTCGTTCGACTCCGCTTCTTCGACCAGGTCGAGCAGCCGGGCCATCTTCTGTGATTTCTTGCCTTGCGTCATCGCGGCTTGCCGCATGGCCATGAAGTTTCCTTCTGACACTGCCGCGCGATAGGCATTCATGTCCTCGGCGGATAGGGGCAACCATTCTTCGACCTCAACCAACTCCGGCAGCTCGGTGAGGACGTCTTCCTGGTTGCGGCGCAGATATGCGGGTGCGACTTGCTGGCGAAACCGCCGAGGGGACAACTCGTTGGCGTCGACGGCGAGATCGGGGCGCACGTACTCGACGAGATTGCGGAACTCATCGAGCCGGTTCTCGAGCGGGGTGCCAGTGAGCAGTATGGCGCGAGGAACGTCGTTGATGATCTTCACTGTGCGTAACGAGCGCTGTGCCTGCGGATTCTTAATGTAGTGCGCTTCGTCGACGACGACGCATCCGATGTCGTCAGTCGAGAACCCCTCACTACTCAGCCATGCGAGCATCTCGAATGTGGTCACAGCAACTCCACCGGTTCGTGACCACTGGCGCAGTGCGCTTTGCCGCTGAGGTCCGTGAAGCCGGTGCGGACGTAGGGTCGACTTTGCGGCCACCTCGCGCATCCAGTTCGTGACGACGGCAGCCGGACAGATAACAAGTGCGTGATGGGAGCCTCTGGCGCGCAAGTGCGTCAGGACTGCGATCGACTCGATTGTCTTACCGAGACCCATCTCGTCGCCGATAATCACTTTCTTCTGCACGAGCGTGAATCGGGCGCCGAAGCTCTGGTACCCACGCAACGACGCCCTGAGGTGCTTTCCGTCAAGCTCCTGTTGGCGCACCGCTTCAATAACTTCCGTGGGGAGATCACCAAAGATGCTGTTCTCGTCCTCAGTCAACAGGCCGAGTTCGGACAGCAGCGCGAAGTAGTCGGCAGGATGCTCCATGAAGCCGTCCCACGGGTCTGTGACCGTATTCGTGGCCGCACTGATTGACTGCGCGCGAGTCTTGACCGCGTGCATGTCCTGCACGAGGTGGTCCGCTGTGTAGGAGTCGCGCTTAGCGAAGACTGCAAGCAACACCGGCGTGTCCAACGCCGACTCGGCGAGCGCAGCCATGGGCTGCAACAGCTCGGTTTCCCGCGCTGTTGGCTGCCCGGCGCGCAAGGCCCTCCAGCTGCCCAGCGCTTTCAGCAGGTCCGTGCCGTGCGAGGTCCGGCTATTGATGTCGATCCGGACCGGCATCTCCTCATAGGTGGTCTGCCAGAGGGTCTGAGCAGCGCCGCGCATACGTGTGGCGGTGGTCTGTCCGACGCCCGGCAGGCCTTCGAGTACCTCGCCGTGCTCCATCACCTGTGCCACGGTCGTGATGCCGGCGTCCGTCAAAGCGTTAACGCGCAGCCGGTCACGTGTAGCGTCCTTGAGCCTCTCCACGGGCATGTCACTGATGAGTTTCTCAGTTTCAACGTGCCGAACGGTATTCCCGGCTTCGAGTGCGTCGGCCCTGGCCTCGTTCTCGGCGTCCGCAGCACGTTTGATCGTCGTCACTGCGCTGCCGAGTCCCGTAGCTGGCCCGCCGTCGATCACAGTTGCGTCACCCCAAGCTCGGGTATCCCGCGGTTTCGCTAGCCAGTCAGTAAACGCCGAGCGGGCATCACCCAGCGAGCTGCTTTCCGTGGCTGTCAGGATTAGACTGGGCAGCCGGTCAGACACCTTCTCCACCTCGGCCCACTCCAGGTATCGCTCGAGAAACTCGCCAGCTTGGCGGCCTGCTTCTCGTTTCTCTTTACTCATAAAGATTCGGCGGGCCCCGACAGAACCACGAGCATCGTCGACGGCACGTTCAACGTCTGCGGAAAGACTGTCAATCATCGAACGGTCGCTGGCCGATAGCATCCTGAGCTGTCGAGCCTTCTCGATGCTCGTCAGGAGATCGACGTCGCAGGGGCGAAGGGGCAAAACTTTGATCTGCTCGCCGCCAACCTCGAGGTCCACGACGCGTTGCCGGAGCTCCGCGTCTGCCGCCGCGCCCGCGTCCCGTACCTGCCTTCGGACTTTGCGCAGTTCCTCAGACTGCTTGATCAGCTCCGAAGCCGTGTGTGCGAGTGCTTTGATGCGCGCCCGATCGTCTCGTCCCATACGCCCGATTCCCCAATCCGATGTTGGTGCGAAGATTAGCGAAAGTCGGATCCGGAGTCGCTAAGACCCTGAAACTGTCGGAGTCTGCGACTAACGTGGCGAGGCTATCGACCAGGAGGACACGAATGCTTCTCGAACACCTCAAGCCGGGGCTCCGTGTGGAGGGGCTAATCCCAGCCCAGGTGGTGACCGTCATCGCCGCGCAGGCGCATGGAAGCGACGCGGTCGAACTGACCTACAAGACGACGGCGGGCGCGCTTGGCCAGCAGGTCGTCTTCCGCAAGGACGAGGATGCCCTCTCGGTCGCGACGTCCGGCAGTCGTGCGTTTGACGCTTCGGCCTCGGACTTCAAGCTGGTGGCCGAGGCGCAGCGCATCCAGCTAGCCGGTTTGTTCGACCCGATGCTGGCGGTCGCGACGAGCGACGTGCAACCGCTGCCTCATCAGATCCGCGCCGTCTACGGAGCTCTGTTGCCACGTACGCCGCTGCGCTACCTGCTCGCCGACGATCCGGGTGCGGGCAAGACGATCATGGCGGGTCTCTACATCAAGGAACTCATCCTGCGCGACGACGTGCAGCGATGCCTGATCGTGGCGCCGGGCGGCCTCGTTGAACAGTGGCAGGACGAGCTGTATTTCAAGTTCGGTCTGCGGTTCGAGTTGCTCACCAATCAGCTCATCGACAGCAGCGTCGACCTCAACGCCTTCGAAGGCCACCCCCTACTCATCGCTCGCATGGACCAACTCTCGCGCAATGACGTGCTCCAGAACCAACTGAAGGACAGCGAGTGGGACCTAATCATCGTCGACGAGGCCCACCGCATGGGTGCCCACTACTTCGGCGGCAAGGTCGAGAAGACCAAGCGTTTCCTGCTCGGCGAAATGCTCGGCACCATCACTCGCCACCTGCTGCTGATGACCGCAACTCCGCACTCCGGCAAAGAGGAGGACTTCCAGCTGTTCCTGACCCTGCTGGATCGCGACCGCTTCGCCGGCAAGAACACCAAGACTGCCAACACCGACGGCATCATGCGCCGCATGGTGAAAGAAGACCTGCTCACGTTCGAGGGGAAGAAACTCTTTCCCGAGCGAGTAGCCGAGACGGTGCCCTACGAACTCACCGCCGATGAATACGATCTCTACGAGCAGGTCACGACCTACGTCCGCGAAGGCATGAACCGCGCCGACCGCGTCGGCGGCAAACGCAAGAACACTGTCGGTTTCGCGCTGACCGTGCTGCAGAGGCGCCTGGCATCCAGCCCCGAGGCGATCTACCAAAGCCTCCGTCGGCGCACAGCACGGCTCGAGCGCCGCAAGGCTGAGATTCAGAACGGCACTTTCCGCGAGGCCGAACCGACCATAGACGAGAACAACATCGACGCCGATGACTACAACTCCGAAGAACTCGAGAACCTCGAAGAAGAACTGCTCGACGCCGCGACCGCAGCGCAAACTGTCGAGGAACTCAACGCCGAGCTGGTCGAGCTCGCCGATCTCACCGAAAGAGCGCGACGGGTCCGCGACAGCGGCACCGACCGTAAATGGTCCGAACTCTCCACGATCCTGCAAGATCACGCACTCACCAACGACGGCCACGGCCGACCCCGCAAGCTCATCATCTTCACCGAGCACCGAGACACCCTTGAGTACCTGCAGCGCAAGATCGGCACACTGCTGGGCAACCCCGACGCCGTCCGCTCCATCCACGGTGGGGTGCGCCGAGCAGACCGACGACAGATCACCGAAGAGTTCACCAAAAACCACACTTGCCAGATTCTGATCGCCACCGACGCCGCCGGCGAGGGCCTCAACCTCCAGGCCGCGCACCTCATGGTCAACTATGACTTGCCGTGGAACCCGAACCGCATCGAGCAGCGCTTCGGCCGCATCCACCGCATCGGCCAAGAAGAAGTATGTCGACTGTGGAACATCGTCGCCCACAACACCCGCGAAGGCGCGGTCTTCACGCGGCTTCTCGAGAAGATCGACGAGCAGCGAAAAGCTTATGGCGGCAAGGTATTCGATGTTCTCGGTGAAGCCTTCACCGACAAGCCGCTGCGGGATCTACTCAAGGAAGCCATCCAGTACGGCGAACGGCCTGATATCAAGGCCAGGATGCACGAGGTCATTGATCAGTCTGTCGGTGACGGTCTGCGCGAACTTCTCGAAGAACGGGCGCTGGCTTCGGACCATCTCGCGGACGCCGAGCTCGCCAAACTCCGCGCCGCCATGGATGAGGCCCGCGCGCGCCGCCTGCAGCCGCACTACATCGAGCTCGCCTTCAAAGCCGCATTCACCCGGCTTGGCGGCCGCATCGCCCGACGCGAACAAGGCCGCTACGAGATCGCCAACGTGCCTGCCCACATCCGCGCGAGTAAGCACGGGCCGATCGCCACACGCTACGACCGCGTCTGCTTCGACCTGAGCCGTGTCCATCCCGACGATCTCGCCCGCGCCGATCTTCTCGCACCGGGCCACCCCCTGCACGACGCGGTGATGGACGAAGCCATCCGCCAGTATGGACGGTCACTGAACACCGGCACCGTGCTGGTCTCTGCCGAGCTCGACGAGCCCCACCTCCTCGTTGGGGTCATAGAAGAGGTCACCGACGCCACCGGCGCGACGGTGGCCAGGCGTTTCAACTATGCCTACGTCGACAGCCACGGCACCGTGACACCGGCGGGGCCCGCCCCGTACCTCGACTGCGTCGCCGCACCCGACAGCCCCGCGGTCACCGCTGCCCGCACTCAGACCTGGCTCGGCGAAGCCGAAGACAAGGCCACCAGCTGGATCATCGCCCACCGACTACCTGACTACCTCAACGAGGTGCGACCGCGACGAGCAGCCGAACTCGCCAAGACTCGCGAACTTGTCACCAGGCGCCTCAATGGGGAGTCCGAACGTCTCCTCCTCGACGCCGCGGTCGCTGCCGACAAAGAACGCGCGGGCGACAAACCCAAGGAGTCCTCGGACAGCCTCAATCGCAAAGCCGTCGAGATCGACCATCGCCTCCGCTCCAGGCTTACCCTCCTCGACCGGCAGGAACTGATGTCTACCAAACCGCCGAACCTGCTCACCGCAGCCCTCGTACTACCGCTCGCAATGCTCGAAGAGGACGTACCCGCAAACGCGCCCGTTCATGCGACCGAAACCAAAGCGGTGGAACGCCGTGGAGTCGATCTAGTCCTGGCTCGTGAACGCGAACTCGGGCGAAAGCCAGTCGAACAAGCCTTCAACAACAAGGGCTTCGACATCCTGTCGACTGACGCCGACGGCGACACCTACCGCATCGAAGTCAAGGCGCGCATTGACGGCGCCGACTACTTCTTCGTCACTCACAACGAAGTTATGGTCGGCAAGAACGCTGCACCGCTGTATCGCCTTGCGCTGGTTCGCGTCGACCCACGCGGTGCGCAGTACGACGAGGTCCGCTACATCGACGACCCCTTCGCCAGCACTGACCTCGGCGGGTTTGACAGCACCGGCATCCGCGGCGACTGGAACAAGACCTGGTCCAAAGGCAAACAGCCGTTCTAGCCCAAGGGTGAACGGGAGACCCGAGTACGCACGACAACGATACGGATAGGCACGCAGACGTGACGACGAAGAAGAAGCTCATCGAGGTGGCCCTCCCGCTGGAGGCAATCAACCGCGAATCCGCTCGCGAGAAGTCCATTCGCCACGGCCACCCCTCCACACTGCACCTGTGGTGGGCGCGCCGTCCTCTCGCCGCCGCACGCGCCGTCCTATTCGCTCAGCTCGTCGATGACCCGTCCGCGCGGCCCGACGAGTTCCCCACAGAGGAACTGCAACGCAAAGAACGCGAACGACTCCACAAGCTGATCGAACGCCTCGTCGTCTGGGAGAACATCCGCGACGAAAGGCTCTTCGCCGAAGCCCACGCCGAGATTCTCAAATCCACCAACGGCAACCCGCCACCCGTCCTCGATCCATTCGCCGGCGGCGGCACCATCCCACTCGAAGCCCAACGCCTCGGACTCGAAGCCCACGCCTCCGACCTCAACCCCGTCGCCGTACTCATCAACAAAGCCCTCATCGAGATCCCCCCAAAGTTCCGCGACCAACCACCCACCTACCCCGGACTCGCCGACTCCGAAATCCGGCAATGGAAAGGCGCTGAAGGCCTCGCCGCCGACGTCCGCGCCTACGGGCAATGGATGCGCGACGAAGCTGAGAAACGCATCGGCCACCTCTACCCCAAAGCCACGCTGCCTGATGGCACCAAAGCCACCGTCATCGCCTGGATCTGGGCACGCACCGTCACCTGCCCCAACCCCGCATGCGGCATCGAAATGCCACTCGTGCGCTCTTGGTGGCTCGGAAAGAAGAAGGGCAAAGAAGCCTACATCGTTCCGACCGTCGTACCCGATAAAGGTCACCCATCTGGCCAACGGGTAGTATTCGACATTGCACACTCCGTTTCGACCGCTCCAACGAAAGAGTCCGATGGCACGATGTCGGGAAGAACCGGAGCCAGGTGCGTAGCGTGCGATGGCTTTGCACCTGTTGCATATATTCGATCGCAAGGGCGAGCGAAGCGTTGGCACCAAACCCTCATCGCCGTCGTCGCTCAAGGGAGTCGCCAAAGGATCTATCTGGCACCTACGGACGACCATGAACGCGCCGCCATCACAAACCCGCCGTCCAGTGGAGTTTCGGGTGAGATAGCCAAGAATCCACGTTGGTTCTCCCCGCCGGCATACGGACTGACCGAATTCGTTGACCTATTCACCGACAGGCAGCTCGTTGCACTAACCACGTTCAGTGATCTTGTCTCGGAAGCTCGCGATAAAATAATTCGCGACGGAGCATCGCACCCCTACGCAGATTCAGTAGCAACATTCCTAGGCATCGGAATAAGCCGCGCCGCGGATCGCTCATCATCGATATCTAGCTGGGATTCTTCAATGTCCAAAATCCGCAACACTTTTGGCCGCCAAGCGCTCCCGATGACCTGGGATTTTGCAGAATCCTCTCCATTCTCATCCGCAACCGGGAACTTTCTTGGACAGATCGAGTGGACCGCCGAAGTTTGCGAGACCGCGCCCGCGAGCAGACCAGGGATAGTTGAACAGGCAGACGCCGCTTCGCGCGAGTACACTGACGGACTCATCTGTACCGACCCCCCTTACTACGATAATATCGGCTACTCCGACCTGTCCGATTTCTTCTATGTTTGGCTCCGACGCATCTTGCGGCAACTTTACCCGGAATTATTGTCAACAATGTTGGTGCCAAAAGCAGACGAACTTGTAGCAAACCCATACCGGCACCACGGTAAAAGTGGCGCGCGTTCGTTCTTTGAGGATGGCTTCCGAGCTGTATTTGCCAAAGCACGCGAATCGGCGTCATCGGAGTTCCCGATCACGGTGTGGTACGCCTTCAAGCAGTCGGAGTCTGATATAGCCGGGACCGCGTCAACGGGTTGGGAAACCTTGCTGGAGGGCATGATTCGTTCAGGCTGGGAGATAACATCAACCTGGCCCAATCGCTCGGAACTCAGCAACCGCATGATCGCTAGTGGAACCAACGCACTCGCCTCATCCATCGTCCTGTCTCTTCGCCCACGGTCTTCGCAAGCCGCGACGACAGACCGTCGCGATTTCATCTCCACACTTGAGGACGAACTGCCTGACGCGTTGCGCAAGTTGCAGCAAGGGCAGATAGCCCCGGTTGACCTTCCACAGGCAGCGATCGGCCCGGGAATGGCGGTATTCAGTCGCTACGCAGCTGTGCTGGAACCCGATGGCTCGAAGATGACGGTGCGATCTGCGCTGACCCGGATCAACGAGATTCTTGATCAGGTCCTCAACGAGCAGGAAGGCGACTTCGACTCGACAAGCCGTTTCGCGATCGCATGGTATCGCCAACATGGCTACGGTGTCGGGAAATTTGGCGATGCCGACAACCTCGCCCGGGCCCGCAACACCAGCGTCGACGTCATGGACCGAAGCGAGATCCTGACCAGCCGTGCAGGCAAAGTGCAGCTCCTCAAGCCAAGCGACTTGCCTTGGGAATACGACATTCTCACCGACGAGCACACCAGCAACTGGGAAGCGCTGCACCACCTCATCAAGACCCTGGAACGTGACGGCATCGCACCGGCCGGCGACTTCCTTCGTGATGCTCTGAATCGCTCTGACGGGGCTATCGAATCCGACTTGGTGAAGGAACTCGCTCATTTGCTGTTCCGCATCGCCGAATCCAACGGCTGGACCAAAGACGCGCTGAGTTTCAACGCGCTGGTGACCAGTTGGCCGGAAATCCTGGAATCTGCGCGTACCCCCGCGGCTACAACCGGCGACCAGACGAGCCTCGACTTTGAGGACGGAGATGACCTGTGACGGCCGCAGCGATCGAAACCGATAGGTCGCGGGACTACGTGACCATCATGCGGTGTGCGGAGGGCGAAGACCTTCTTGATGGCGCGATCCCGCAACTCGCGGCATGGCTGCGCGAAAAGGACTTCGATGTCGATCTCAGCGAGTCCGGTGACTACGAGGATGTCCGCGCGAGCCTCACGGTACGGCGCATCGATAATGACTCCACGACCGTTCGCATTGAGCTGCAGGAGGACGGGGGCAACACCGGGAGGTGGTCTACCGAAGTCATAGCCGATGGCAGCACCGATGAAGGCGGGTGGATCTCGCTTTCTGTGCGCAACAGCCAGGCGCGATTCGTGAAGGTGCCGCGCCTCGCGCGGTACCTGATGCAGGCCCTGCCGCTCCGCGATGGCCAGCTCGAGTTCGCCTCGGGCCACCAGCTGTTCGGTTCGGCATCCGTTGATCGGCTCGTCTCGATACTCGAGGATGATCGCCGCCACGGGTTGGTCTTCGTCGCCGGCACAAACAATGCGGCGGATATCCCGGTCGACGCTTTCGCCCGGAAGGTCGATCAGTGGGCACGCGAGGTATACGGGCTGGCCCAGGTCATCGTCCTCGACCCACACAGTACGGAGGTCTTTCGGCAACGGGTCGGCGACCAGCTCGCGGCACCTGTCTGGGCGATCCGCAGTTACCAGCCAGGCGTGAACTGGGACGATGCGCTCGACGCTCGACGCCATAGAATTTTGGGCACACGAAGTCTGGGCTCTAAAGGTGACAGGGCGATCCAATATCTACTCGGGGAGATCGCGCGTCAGCAGGCTTCCACCCGTCCGCCGGACGCAACGGTTCAGCGAATGCGTCGACGGTACGACCGATTAGAGAATCGTCGACTTGTAAAAAGCCTTGAGACTTCCCAGCCCGAAGATGCGACCGAGCCATCGGTCCATGAGGCTTCGTCCCCTGAAGAGGCCGCGGCCACTGCGCCGCCACAGCACGATGAGGCAATCACTCTCGTACGCCGGGTCTTGGGTCTCAAGGAGATCACCGAACGGACGCTGACCGAATTCGTTAGCAGAATCCGCAGGAGCGATCCTGAGCGCGCAGGAGTCCGGTCACTTGAGAACCGGGTCGATCTCCTGCAGACGCGTGTCGAACAGCTGGAGGACCAGAACCAACAGCTACTTGATGAACTTCAGGACTCGCAGCTCGAGACCGAGCTCGCACGGATCGACGTCGACGAGATACGCGATCGCGCCAGATGGCTGGAATCGAGGCTCAACGAGTCCGGCGACTACGAGTCGCAGTACCTCGACGTGCCTCCTGAGTTCCGAGTGTCGCGGCCACAGAGTTTCGACGAACTACTCGACCGCATCGACCAGATCGACTCGGTCTGCTTCACCGGTGAGACGTCAGAAGTAGTCCGACTCAATCAGCTCGACACGAACGACTCGGCGCTGCGCACCGCTTGGGACGCGGTGCTCGCAATGGCCGATTACGCACGAGCGCGCGCAGAATCCAAGTGGGACGGCAGCCTGGATCAGTACCTCCACAATACGCCGTCTGGATTCCAGACCTTCCCGCCTGGCAAGTTCGGCGAGACGGAGACCGGCAGGACTATGAAGCAGTTCGGAGACGAACGAGTCTTTCCGGTCCCGACAGACGTTGACCCACGCGGGCAGGTGGAGATGAAGGCCCATTTCAAGCTGGCCCGGATCGGGATGGCAAGCCCTCGGATGCACATCTTCGACGGGCACCCCGCAATTTCGACACTGTTCATCGGGTACCTCGGGTATCACCTGACCAACACGCACACCAACTGAACGAGAACGGGAGAGACGATGGCGACGAGTAACCGTGAACGCATCGACCGCATGTTCCAGGCGATGGCACCGGCCCTGGACGACTTCATCTCCACGGTGATCGGGCGTGCCGACCGTGCCAAGGGCGCCGAATGGGTCGAGCTGGTGCGGGCGAAGGACCAGCGCAACAACTCGGCCGGTGATCGGACCTACGATCCCCGCGACCCTCAGGTCCAGTTCCGAATGCTCACCGAGGGCAACATCACTGGCGGTACCAAACAGGGTTGGTACCCGTTCAACAGTGAACTGGGCCGATCCGGTGAGACCTACGCGAGCGAGCTTCGTGAAGCCCGAAACTCCTGGGCACACAACGGCACCTTTAGCGATGATGACGCATACCGCGCACTCGACACCGGCGAGCGGCTGCTCCGACTGATCGGCGCCGCGAAGGAAGGCGACGAGGTCAAGGAGATTCGCCTCAACCTGCGCCGGGTGACCGCCGACAAAGCCGACAAGAAGGCCCTCAAAGCGGCGGTCGACAATCCTGAATCGACCGGCCTCAAGCCGTGGCGGGATGTCTTGCCGCCCCACCAGGACGTCGCCACCGGCAACTTTCACGCCTCTGAGTTCGCCGCCGATCTCTACAAAGTCGCCAGTGGCGGTGAGGTCGACGCCGACTACGCCGATCCGGTCGAGTTCTTCCGGCGAACCTATCTGACTGAGGGACTGCAGGATTTGATTGGCCGCGCTGTCCGGCGCCTGTCCGGCGACGACAACGCATCGCCGGTCATCAACTTGCAGACCAACTTCGGTGGCGGCAAAACGCACTCGATGCTGTCGCTGTGGCACGTCGCGGCAGGCCTGCCGGCCGGCGATTTCCCCCAGGACGTGCAGGAACTGCTGGTCGCCAGCGGGTACACAGGTGGCACAGCGAACCGCGTCGCAATCGTGGGCAATCACCTCAGCCCTTCCGGTGTGCTGCACGAAGACACTCACGTCAACACGGTGTGGGGCGAGCTTGCCTGGCAGCTCGGTGGGAAAGAGGCCTATGCCATCGTGGCGAAAGCCGACGCCGACCGCACGCCGCCCGGCCAGGCGCTTCACGACCTCCTCGCGGCGTACTCACCGGCAGTGATCTTGGTCGACGAGTGGGTGGCATATGCGCGATCCCTCGTTGGCCGCGACGACCTGGCCGGCGGCACCTTCGATGACCAGTTCACGTTCGCCCAGTCGCTGACCGAAGCCGCGAAAGGTACGTCCGGGATACTGCTGGCAATTTCAATCCCAGCGTCAGAGAGTGGCGACGATTCCGAGCCAGTCATCGGGAATGCCGAGGAAGTCGGCGGCACCCACGGGTTGGAAGCCCTCAAGCGCCTGCAGAACGTCGTACGTCGTGTGGCAGATCAGTGGCGGCCCGCCTCCTCCACCGAGGCGTACCACATCGTCAAGCAACGACTGTTCACCCAGCCCGACGCAGCGGCGCTCGCCTCAATCAACGCAACCGCGCGTTCGTACGTCGAGATGTACCGCAAGTACACGGACGACTTCCCGCGCGAGTCGCGCGACACTGCCTACGAGGATCGCATCAAGCAGACCTACCCGATCCATCCCGAGCTCTTCGACACCCTGTACGAGGAATGGTCCTCCCTCGAGAGGTTCCAACGAACCCGTGGCGTCTTGCGGCTGATGTCGACGGTCATCCACGCCCTGTGGACGGGCGAGGATGCGTCACCGCTCATCATGCCCGGATCGATTCCACTCGCCACGTCGGAAGTGAACTCCGAACTGACCCAGTACCTACAGGATTCGTGGAAAGCGATCATCGATGCCGATGTGGATGGTCCGCAGTCGGAACCTGCGCGGGTCGACAAAGACAAGCCGCTGTTCGGCCAGCGCTCGCTGACCAAGCGACTCGCCCGCACCGTGTTCTTCGGTGCGGCTCCGACCGTCGCCCCTGGTGCTTCGAGCAAGGGGATTGCGACACAGCGGGTGTTTCTCGGTACCGCAATCCCGGGCGATGTTCCCGGCAACTTCCACTCCGCACTCAACCAGTTGCAGGACCGCGCCACCTACTTCTATTCCGGCTCCGGCAAATATTGGTACGACCTGCAGGCAAACATCACCCGGACGGCCAAAGACCAGGCCGAGCGCCTGCACAAAGAAGACGTGTGGGCCGAGATCGTGCAGCGTCTGCAGACGCAAGGGCGGTCGCGCGGCGACTTCGCCGCGATTCACGTGTGCCCCGAGGTCAACGCCGACATTCCCGATACTGACGAAGCACGCCTTGTCGTCCTACACCCCAAGGTTGCGCACAAGCGGGGTACCGATTCGCCGGCAAAGGAATTCGCACAGCAGGCAACCGAGCAGAGGGGCAGCGCCAGTCGAACGCACCGCAACATGGTCATCTTCCTCGCGGCCGACGAGGCACGACTTGAGGAGCTCGACAACGCGGTCCGTGACTACCTCGGCTGGCGGCATGTCCTCGACAACGAGACCGATCTCGACCTCACTCAAAACCAGAAGAACCAAGCAGCGCAACGCAGGGACCAGGCCGGGCAGACCGCGAGTTCTCGCCTGCTGCAAACGTTCACGTGGGCACTCGTGCCGTCTGCGCAGAAGGACATCAGCGCACCATTCGTGATCCGCGAGGTCAAGGTCGAAGGCCAGTCCGAGTCGCTCGCCGAACGCGCCTGCCGTCGGCTCGGCAACGACGGAGACCTGTCTACCCGTCAGGCGGCGGCCACGATCCGGTTGTCCATCAACAAGGTTCCACAGATCTGGAAAGACGGCCACGTGTCGTTGGGGACTTTGTGGGGCTTGTACAGCCAGTACACCTACATGCCGCGACTGCGCGATCGACGGGTGCTCGACGAAGGCGTCGTCGAGCTGCCGATGATCTGGGAGACCGATGCCTACGCGCTGGCAACCGACTATGACGCAAGCGCGGACCGCTACATCGGCTTGTGGATTCCGGGCGACAAGGACCCCGCGCCGGCACCAACCGACTCGTTACTGCTTGTCAGACCGGATCGTGCGTCTGCCCAGCGTGACGTCGAGTCCAAAGCAGACGAGCGTAACGGGGGCGGCTCGAACGACAAGGACACCGATACGGACGTCCGTCGAACCGACAAGGATTCCGAGACACCGAAACCCCCACCCGCGCCACGTAATACTCGGTTCTTTGGCGTCAAGACGCTCGATGCCGATCGGATTGCGCTGGACTTCAAGAATATCGCCGATGAGGTGCTCGCTCACCTGCGTGACGGCGACGCCGAAGTGAGCGTGACCATCGAGATCGAGGCAACGGACCCGCTTGGGTTTTCCGAAGGCACGGTGCGGACAGTGTCCGAGAACGCGCGCACTCTGAAGTTCGACGACGCCCAGTCGGGTTTCGAGGATTCGTAATGGGCCTACTTGAGCGAGTTCACGATCGGGCGAATAGAGTCATTCACAGCGCAAAGGCCCGGGTCCGTGTATCGAGCCCCTGGAGGAAGTCCTCCGGAACTCCATCCGGCGGACCGGCGCCTCATGCTCAGGCGCAGACTGGGCCAGATAGTCGCGCACCTGCATCCGCATCAGAGACATCCACAGAGGTTGCAAGCGACTTCTACTATTGCCAGCCCGCTGGCTCCGACAGCCGAGGTCGAATAGCCCGCGTGAAGACTGAGCGCATCAACCCGGGTGGGCCGGACCTGGCCACCCGGATGTATCTGATCGCAGACGACGCCTCTCGATATCACCTCTCACATCTGTTCAGGGAGCAATTCGAATACGCACCGAGACTGGAGATCACATCCGCTGGTGAGACGCTCGTTCTGGACTGGCCGTACGGAGTGCCTGAGGACGCTCATCGACTCGTCAAGGTTCTGCTCAATCATCCGGCAATTCCTCTGGCTGGCCTTGGCAACCTTAATCTCGCCATCGCGCTCGACCGATACAAAACAATCGACACGCGACTCCCCGCTTCCAAATGGAGCAATACGCGGAGCGGCCAAGCGATCAACGACCTCAAGTATCAACGACAGACCCCCACAGCGATGCTCAGGCTTGATCCCGATTTCAGCTACCTCGCCAATGCCCTATCTGACGTAGTCCGAAGACATCCGGCCTATTCGCGAGCAAGCGTCGTTACCAGTGTTCCTGGGGCCAACGGAACCGGTGTCAGTCTGGGTGAGCAACTCGGGAGAGCTGTGGCCCGCAAGACCGGCAAACCATTTGTGACTGCGCTCGGCCCGCTACGTGGCCCCCGGAAGGGAGATAACCCCCCGGATGTCACCGGTACGTTCTCCTTTGAGGACCAAATCTGCGGCTCCTGCATCGTCGTGGACGACGTTCTCTGGACCGGCATGAGTCAAAACGAGACCGCGCGCGCCGCACGCGCCGTGGGTGCAACCGAAGTCTTTGGGCTGGCCGCAGCGAAAACCATGCGCAACTAAAATGAGCGACAGTTCACAGCTCTTCCGGGTCCTGGCGGCCTTTCATCTATTTCGCACCCCGGCGCGGGTTACCAAAGCCCTTCTCAATCGCGAAGTGCTCGAGGATGCGATCGAAACGCACCTGTCTGAGATGTCGCAAGTCGAGGATCACGCTGCGCGCCTTTCCTCCGAGAACATTGGGGTCCTCGCCGTCCGCGATCCAGCGTTTCCGAACACGCTGGCAGACCGTGGCATGCCGATAGTCCCTGCACTGTTCTACAAGGGCAACCCCGAACTGGTGACGCACGATTGCGTAGCGGTCAGCGGCTCCCGCGACGTGAGCGATCGAGGCACATCAGCTGCGGCAAGGGCGGGGAAAATCATTGCTGCCGCGGATCTTTGCCTTGTAGCTGGGAACGCTCGTGGTGTCGATACGGTCTCAGCTTCTTCTGTGCTGGCGAACAGCGGCAGGACGATATTCGTACTTCCCGAAGGAATCTCACGCTCTCAACCGCGAGCCGCTTTGCATGATCTTCTCACTGAAGACAACCATCTAGTCGTTTCACAGTTCCCACCCAACCAAGATTGGGCTGCGCATAGTGCAATGGCCCGCAACCGCGTAATCTGCGGCCTATCCCGGTCAGTGCTGGTCGTCGAAGCAAGACAGTCCGGGGGCTCGCTTGCTGCGGGCCGTGAAGCTCAGAAACTGAGCCGACAGCTGCTGACGCTCACCTACGGAGACAACACACCGCCGGGCAACCAACTCCTCATCGACGAGGGAGCAACACCGGTAGACTCCCCCGACGCGTTACGCACGCTACTTACGGCCGTCTCCGAAGGTCCTGAACAGGGAACTCTGCTGTGATAGTAGTTCGGCGATCTGCCTTGCTGAAGATTCTGTCTGGTTGGCCACGCGTAGCCAAGCCGTCGAACCAGACTTAGTCGGGCCAGGTTGCGGTGACACACCTACGTTGTGAACTCCGCAAGGAAGGTGGACAGAAGTTGTCCATCCATTCCCATTGTTTTGGCGATTTCGCCTATTTCTCCTTTCGGAGACCGTATCGGATATGTACGACGCGCACCGGCAAGGCCATCAGATCCCGCGATAGTTGATGTCGGCCCGCCAATCACTTTGATCCTAAATAGTTTCCACAGTCTAGTCACGCTGTCGCCGTACGCGATGTCGCTTCCTGCCCATAGAACGCAGCAAGCCCCATGGTCGCTAACCACCTTCACGCAGCACGGCGCTCCGGCTACCTCTGCAATCCTCGCAGCAGTAGCTCGTCGGCTCTTCTTCTCGCCGATGTCGGCTGTCCAGGCTCCGTCGCGCAGCTCTGCGTTCAATCCCTCAGCTGCGAGGAGTGCCCGAGTTTCGGCCCATGGATCATCGGCTGCTTCACGCGCTCGTTGAATTAGTCGTTCCACGGCCGTGCCTGTGGCGATACGCCCGTAAGCGTGTCCGGGGTGAAGGAGATGATGGCTGACATCCGGTTCCTGCGCCTTGGCGACCGCGCTCGCTGCCATTGCCCACATCTCTTGCGCAGCGAGATCGACTTCGTTTCCACCGACTTGCTTCAGCTCATCGAAGAGCAAGGCGAAGCCGTTGGCGACTAGCGCAGCTCGCGTGCTTTCAACCTTTTCCAAATGCACCTCGTCCTCTTCATCTGTCATCACCTCGCAGATGAGTTCGAGTAAATTGGTAGTCCACTCCTCGTCAGAGGGCCCCCAGAGGCCGGCGGCCAGAAGGTCGAGGTGCAAGCGAAGGGCAAGCAGCCGGATCTCCACTGGCAGTGGAGGCTCGGCCCCGGATATCTGCCTGCGCACTTTCTTGTCCCACTTCTTCCATGCAGCACGTGCTGCCGAAGCGATCGACGGTGCTATACGAATCTTCGGGGACAGTGGTTCCGAGATCGGATCGACGGATTCCTCGTCCTCGTCTTCAGTAATGTCAACACCTTCGTCGGGATCGACCGCCCAGCCCGGTGAGTCAACTCGAAGGACTGTGTCACCGGTGTTCTGGAACAGAAGTCCTGCGAGGCTCGGTTTGAACGCATTCTCGACCTTAGTTATCCACGCGCCCCAACGGTCATCCTCAGTTGGGGTTCCGTCGGGGTTCGTCTCAGCAGATGTACTTGCAATCTGTCCACCTCCTTGCTTGCCGGCAGCGGTGGCCAACCGCAGGTAGTCGTCTCGGAAACGCCATGCCAGGTCGGTGTTTTCGAAAAGATCATCGACACTGTAGTCGCGGGCGAGCCGGGGATCGCTCGCACTGTTCGTTCGTGGGCCACATCGGTGCAGGTCAGTCACGAAAGCAACTCGTGACACATGAGTGGTCCCGTCAATGACAGCTCGAAGGCGTACCGCGCAGCCTGCCGGCGCCGTCTGCGCGCAGTAGTAGGCCACAAGTCCTGCATCAGTTCCTTCAATCCTGTGGAACTCGAGCCATTCACCTGGTCCCGCGTCGGATGAGGTCTCGACGTCGACCGCGACTTGAGCCGAGATCATGAACTCGATGTCGATACCTTCTCCTCGTCGACGCACACCTAGCAACGTCAACGCATGATCGCGGGGTGGGACATAATCGTCGTCTGTAATCGTGCGCCGGCTAGCCAAGTCTGCGATTTCCGCCAGAGCACCCGGAGGGAGGAGAGATGACTCTATGGGAGAAGAGATCGCAAGTTCGCAGTTCCCACCGCCTGCTGTGGATCTGAGCAAGGCTGCAGTACTGAGATTGGGGCTTCCGACCAACGCGTGACGTCGACCCGAAACCGTCCATTCGATCAGCTTTCCGTGTGACGTTCGGCTCTCATCCAAGTAGCGAACTTCATGCGCTGGTGCGGAATTCAGTGCATCCACCATCGATCGGCCGTCGTAGCTACCAAGCGTGGGTTGAATTCCGATCACGACCTTTTCCGGCCGAAGGCGGTTGATGAGGTAGGCGACGGCGTTCGACGTTGGATCCAAGAACGGGGCGCAGAGGTTGAGCTCGGATGCCCCCGTTGCTGGTAACTGACCGACAACCGACTGCGTAAGGTTGCTGAAAACCCTTAGTGAAGAATATGATTCGTCGACTACCTGCGGGCGTAGCTTGTCCGCGATACTTTGGACCGTTGCGCCGATCCAACTCGGTACTTGCACAAAGTCTGGTAGACCTGTCAACCACTCGGCGAGATCGTTGAATGCAGCTGGCCCTTTGCTGCGGAATGCTCGCATGACAAGCCAGAGCTCCGAGTTGTGTCCCCATCCAGAAGTCGTCGGGTTCCCTGATCCTATTGCAACCCAAGTTTGTTCATCGTTCAGAAGCACAGCCAACTTGGGGTGGAACGCGCCCGAGCTGACGACATTCCCGTGCAGATAGCTTCTTCCTGCGTACCGCACGTCGACGTCGTCGTGGGTGGCCTGGTGCGCGTCGGACAGCACAGTGACGCGAGCACCCATTCCCCGCGCCTGACCGATGAAGTATTTCTCGAGGAATGGGAGGTCGATCGTGTAGCCGAGCACTAGCGCTTCCGTGAGGTTCTGACCGCTATCTCGCCATTCTCTCAGCAGGGTAAGCGGCGATGAGAATTCGAAGGTCGCGCTCATGATCCGAGACCGAGGACGCTCAATCCGAGTGTTGTAACGCTGATTCCATTCTTATCTTGGACGCTGACTAAGCCGAGTTGTTCGGCGAGTGAACCGATCTGCTCGGTCCGAAGACCGACATTACCTCGCCCTTCTGAGCCCGACGTGAAGTATAGATTCTCGCGCTGATGCAGTTTTGAGAACATGGTGATCATCCCGTCAAGCCCTATGCGCATCTTCCGAAGCGCGACGCGATGGGATTGCGCGAGCATGTCATCGACGAGTACGCGAGCAAAGTCGCCCAGCGGTCGGTCCAGATAGGCGTCCCGCCGATAATCGACCCATCGAGGATCTAGAAATTGTTTGGTCTGACGCGCGCCACCTCGAAATGCCGAAAGGCACACACCTTCCAACTCCGAGTCTCGCTGAGCCCCTGTCAACAACAACGCTATCTGCAGCTGCGGCGATGCCAGGCTGTTCGACAGCTCCGACTCAGCGGGGATCGGATGCCCATCTGCATCGCGCGTCTTTGGCAACTCCGCAACAAACTGTCGAACAGATACTTCGCGCAAACTCGAAGTGACCCAGTCGTGGAGGTCCGCACGAGTCGCTCCGGAATCGTGGGAAGCCACATCTTCAACGAGGTCGGCCCACATCGCCCGCCACGCACCGACGAAATGATGCCTGAGTAAGGTTCCCCGCCACGCCAGCGTTCGCGGTTCGTTCGCGAGGACCTCATCCGTCTCGATCTCGGCGCCGTAGGCAACCCCAGCCCGCAAGACCTCGGTCCACCTGGCTCCAGAATCTGATGTTTTGAGTTGAGCACATCGCGCGAGAATTCTGAACGCTGCTCGCCGAGTCTCGTCGTTCCCGGACAGCTCCGATTCGCGCTGTTCGCTGCTCGTGAGCAGCCACCGCAGCGACTCAGCATCGAAAGAGTCGGCGCCGATAGTCGCCAGAGATTGGAGGGCGATAAGGTCATCGGCGTGTACAGGACGGTCGACACAGATCTCGAAAAGCGGTTCGAACATCGCGGCCACCACTTCTGGACAGGCGACAGTCCCTGGCCGCAACGCCCTCTTGTGCATCTGCACCGCACCAAGCGTCACGCATGGCCCGCCGTACTGCGACCAGAACCCCCACGGTCGCGGGGAATACGAACCTGACCCCACCTCGGCCATATTCTTCTCACTGCCGTTAGCCACCAGCGACCGGATCCTGTCTGCACCATGCATATCGCCCTGGCCAACGAATCCAGCCGCCGGGTTACCGAGGGAGAGCCAACCGAGCGCGACTTCTGAACGTCGTACCAGCTCTCTGCAGGCATCAGCGTTAAGGTCGCGGCGGGCGGCGAAGCCCGCGAGTGCCCAATACAAGGAGTAGTACCGGCCTATCCTCGTCAGGGTTGAGACGCCCGGAACCAATGTGTCCACCATTCGCAACACAGGCGATTCGACGGCAAGTGGGTACCGGCCGCCGCGGATATCTAAACCAGGTGAACACCAGCCCGGTCCTTCGACCACCATCTGCTGAGGCATGGGTTGATTCTTGCAAAGTTCTTCCGGCAGCTGGCTGGATCTTGCTTGCCGTTCAAATTGATGAGACTTGTGGCAATCTACGAAGTCGTGAGCAGCCGGGTAGACACGTCTGCCCTCACCTTTTCTGCCCGCCCGCAGCTCGGCTACAGTTTGTGGACTGAGCCGCGTCCGACCCGCCGAGTCTGCAGATGACTTCCTGGCCGCGGCATAGCACCTGATCAGCGGCTAATCAGTTCGGTATTGGGCCGTGTCGCATAACGAAGAGCGAGCGCGTTTTCCGGGGTCGCCAAGCTTAGAACCTACTGCAACTCAACGCCCCGACTGCGCTCGATCGCACTCGCAATGGTCTGCTGTCCGGCCTGCGACACCTGCGTTTCGATGAATTCATTGAGCAACTCGGGGGGTCGTCTCGCTGCGCTGGGCACCAACAATCTCCTCCCAGGTTTCGCAGTCTGCGGGGTCGTCGAACACGATCATGCCGACGCCGTATTCGATGGCAGTTCGCTTGATCGCGTCGAGCTGCTGTCGATGCGCCTCGACAAGGAGATTTCGCACTTCGATCAGCACGTACGCGTGCGTCGACGCTCGACGATGAGCGAGAGCCTCGAACACCGGGATGACGTTGGGATACGCCATCGGCTTGACCTCAAAGGTGACGATCTCGAACTGCTCGTGCGGGACATGCTTGAAGGTCTACATGCCCACGCCGACCAGATCGGCCCGGGTCCACTGGCCGCCGGTGGGGCGCCGCCCTTGGTGCGCGGTCTCTTCGATCGCCAGGGCACGGAACCCGCGGTCCTCCTCCCATTCGTTCTGCAGCGTTGCGAGGATCGGCTCATACAGTTCAGTCTCCGCAACGGGCGGGCGGATCGTCGCCGTGCAGGTTCGCATCGTCGTCGCTCACATCCGAGCCATCGGCGACGGGTGCGCGTCGCAACGCGCCGCCTCGGCCGCGCCTTCAGGTCAGGACGAGCTGCTTGTCCAGGAACCCGAAGCGAGCCGACGTATACCGCGGCCTGGCCCAGCGCATCGACCGCCTGGCGGCGGTGTTGCCAAGTGCCCCGCCGGTACCCGGCAGGAGGACAAGCAGATGCTATTCGTCGACGGTGAGTTGTAGCTCGTACATGGGGGTGAACTCCTGCAGTTCCCTGACAGCCAGTCTGCAACCCGGTTGCGGCCTCTTGTTCAAGCGTGGAACTCATAACTGGTAGTTCGAGTTCGTTCCAACCGCAGTCTTCGCGCCAACCAGCTAGCGCCGAGCAGGACCTTTCTAACGTAATCGCCAGTGGGACTTTCGCACTTGTAGTCGTAAGGTTCCGAGTCAGAAACCGCCACGCCAACGGCTATGCCGTGTGTCCTTCGACTCCGGTACTCCCACTATGCAGATCTGGTGGGTTGGGGGCGCCCCAGATACGCGCATACGTTTCAGACACTAATGGCCACACCTTGTCCAGACCATCGTCGACGGAGTCGACGGCCGCGGCGAGGTCACCGAAGATGACGAATTCGTGGGGGATCACTCGGCCTGCTGAGTCCCGACGCGCGAGCGGATCTGAGATGCGCAGGGCGACGTGTCCGTCTTCTCGTCGCCAAGCGGTCGGCGCGTCGCGAAGGCTTGCGAACGCGCATTCGTAGGCTGGAAGCGGATCGCTGAGTCCTGCATCGAGAAGAAACTGGAAACCCCAGGTCCGGCCCCGAGTGGCCCAGATGAGCGACTCGGGAAGTGCGAAACCGGTACTCACTTCGGGTTCCTGATCACTTTGCTACTGATGCCTTGTTCGAGGTCGCGCTTGAACTGCGTCAGTGTTGCTCTCAGATAGTCATGCTGTGCCCGGGCCTGCTCATTCATTTCCTTGAGCTTCGGTCCCGTCAATTCGACCGCTGCTGCCAGGATCGTCCGCGCTTTGGCCACTCTGCCGGCATTGGGCATCATGGCCAGGAGCTTTTCGATCGGTGCGAATTTTCCGCCGGCTATGCCGACTGCGAGCAGCTCGGCGCCGTCGGCGAGTGAGTCGAGCACCTTGAGGGGGATGTCGAACTTCCCGTGCCATTGCACACGACGTTCTAGCGGCAAGATCGACGCCACAGGAAGGATGAGATCGAGGCCAATGCGCTGAGTGAGGTCGATGTCGAGCGCTTGCGCGCCGTCGGACTTGAGCTCGAATTTGGCAGACGAGAGCAGCATGAAGTCCTCGCCGATTGACAGAGCCTCAGGAGTGTCGATGAGTTCAGCGACGGTCGATCGAAGGTGTTCGAGATCTTCTGCTGCTGTGAGAATCACTAGATCGCGGAACGTATCGACGTTCCAGTCCGGGAACAGGTCAGCTTTCGACAAGGCCAAGATCCACACTCGGGGGAACTCGATGATGGGGCCGTCTTTGAGTAGGTCGTCCTTCAGTCGCTGAAGGCCGTGACGGAAGTTGAACATGAGCGATTTGAGATAACGCTCTTCTTCGCCGCGATACTCGAGTAATTTCTGCCCGTCTACCAGCAGGATTGCGACATCGGACCGAAGCAGAGAACGGAAGCTGTCGGTACGCCTGTTGTATTCCTCTGAGCTACTGGGTTCCAATTCAAACCAATCGCCTGGGTAGTCGTGCCAAGCGAGTCGGAGGACGTCGAACGGCCTCTTCTTGCCCGCGTCGTTATCTCCGCCTTTGAGTCTGACGGAGAAATAGTAGGTCGTGGACTCGAAGCGGGTGGCGATCGGCGCGGCCGCTCGATCTCGCATGCGCAGGTAATTCTTGTAGAGCCGACTCCCCTGGCCGGTGTCGTCAGCTAACAGATCCCAGAGATCATTCTGGTAGGACCCCTCCTGGGTCGGGCCGAAGAACGACGAAACCAGAACAGTTTTGCCCGACCCGCTCTCGCCGAAGACGGCAATGTGCTGTTCTCGAATCCTTGGGTACTTCGCCATGGCAGCACGGTACAACATGTCTCTGTCAGCACAGCTGGCAAAGATTCATGACGACGCCGCGTCCGAGCACCTGCTCACCGTGGCCGCCGACCTCATGGATGCGCAGGGGCAGGCGGTGCTGTCGGTGCGCCGGGTCGCCACGCCGCGCACACCAGTCATCGCGCGGTCTACGCCCTATTCGGTTCCATGCAGGGACTACTCGACGCCCTGGCCACCTTCGGTTACCGCGACCTCGCCACCCGCGTCAACGAGCTGATCCCCACCGACGCCCCGGTCGCCGACCTCGTCCGCGCCGGAGAAGCGGGCTTTCGCGGGTTCGCCACCAGCCGACCCGCGCTGTTCCGCCTCACCTTCGACGAGATCTCCCCCGCTACCCTGCAACAGGATCGGGTCGTCGAGCCGCGATCACGAGCTACGACGCGTTGGGCGCCTGGGTCGCCCGGGTGCGCAACGCCGGACTCATCCACCCGTCCCGCAGCGACGCCGACTGCATTTTCGCCTTGCACGCCACCTGCCAGGGACTGGCCGGCTGCGAGCTCGCCGCCCAGCCATCACCTGCGGGTCCGGGCTTCTGGCGGGGCGTCGCTCCCCGGGATTTCGACGCCGTCAGGCGCGACACTCTCAGATCGGTGGTCGACGGGTTCGCTGGGCCGCGCTGATCCAGATCAGCTATGGCTCGCGCTGTTCCAGCCTTTCGCCGATATCGGTGATTACACCGCAAGCGTCTGAATGGCCGACACGTCCACTTGCGCTCGTGCCGCCCGCAGGTCGTACTCGGCTTGCAGGTTGGTCCAGTACGAATCTGTTTGTCCGAAAAGCTTCCCCAGTCGCAACGACATCGGCGCCGTGACACGACGGCGTCCGTGGACGATCTCGTTGATCGCGCGTGGCGAAACCCCGAGCAGATCTGCGAGGCGGCGCTGCGACAGACCGTACTCATCCATGAAGTCCAGCAGGATCTCTCCCGGATGAATGTTCATGTCGTCTCCGTTCACCATCAGTCCCACCCAGCGGTTCCCAGAGAACAGCTGTTCTGTTTCCGCGTCAGCAAATGATCGGATAGCGGCGTAGCTCCCCGAAGGAGATAGCGTTGAGCAACGGGTGACAATGCGGATTCGGCGGCGATTCCGGATGACAATCTCACTCGCCGCCAACGAAGAAAACCCTATCGTTCACCGACTGTCCTGAGCGTCCCCCGTGGCCAACTTGTGGATAGCTCATGGGCGAAGCATCGGTCGCGTCTTATTAATCACTGACATCAGTGAGCCCATCACTGATGTCACTGATCGCATCACTCATATGAGTGATGCCGTCAGTGATATGCACTGACCGATCAGTGACGGGCCTCGGGAGGGAGTCGGCGTACGTTTTCTGCTCGACTCCCAGCGATGTCACTGCCCCGGCGTAGCGTGCCCTCCATCAGTGTTGCCCGGACCGCCTTCAGTCCGGGCAAGGAGCATCAGGGGGACACCGTGCCAGTCGACTATTTCGACGATGACGACGAGCCGGAGCCCTGGCTCGACTTCACCGAGGACCTCGCCGCCCGACTCGGCGACCTCAAGACCGGCGTGTTCGAGTTCATCGAGTTGGAAGTTCCCGAGCGGGGCTGGCACGGGCACCTGCTCACCTACACCGCCACCAGTTCCGGACGGGTGCGGTGCGTCGTCCCCAATAGCGCACTGTCACACCGCAGCCGGGAGGAGTGGACGCCATACCACCAGCAGTTCGTCGCCGCCGGGTGGCGCTATCAGCCCCGAAAACACCAGCACATCCGAGACGTCGGACGCCGCGCTCACCACGAGGTCGCACGGCAAAGCGTCGCTTTCCTTCGTGAGTGGTGGAGTGTGCCGTATCCGTGGTCGCTGACGTTGCGGGACCCGAACGGGTCGGTCCATCCGCTGGAACCTCCAGCCAGAACTGCGCCGACCATTCCCCCGGCGAACCCCGGTCCCCTGCCAGCCCGACCGCGACGACACCTGACCATCGTGCCCGGTCTGCCCGCCGTGGACTGACGGCCACCGGGTCGGGGCCCCTTATCCTCGACCCAGGACCGACACTCCGCCCGACGGTGCACGCCCCCGGTTCGAGTGATCCTCGGTGGCCTCCACCCGTCCCAGGCCGGCGTGGATGCGGTTCCGGAACCGCCGCAGCGAGAACATTTCCGGAAGCCACAGCTGCCTGACCCTGCGGTGTTCCGGGTCCGCATCGACCTCGACGACTCGGTACCGCCGATCTGGCGCACCATCGAGCTGCGATCGGAGATGACGCTGGACCTCGTGCACCTAGCGATCCAAGGCGCGTTCGGCTGGTGGGACTATCACCTCTACCGCTTCGTATTGGGCGGCGACCCATTCGCTGCAACAAGCGAGCCGTTTCTGTGCGACCACGACTACGTCGAGGGGGACGACGGCGAACCGGCGGTGTCGGTGTATCTCGACGAGACGATGCACGAGCCCGGCGACATCCTGACCTACGTCTACGACTACGGCGACCATTGGGCCCTGACCCTTCGCCTCGACGCCGTCTTGCCTCCGCGGCACGACGCCCCGCTGGCCGTCTGCGTCGACGGGGACCGTGCGGCACCGCCCGAGGACTGCGGTCACCTCCTCAGCACCGAGGAATTGGCGACGGTGCTACCCGACCCGGCTCATTTCGACATCGAGGCCGCCAACACGACGATGACCGATCCGGTCGCCCAACTACCGTTGGTCGGCGTGCCCAAACCAGCCGTCGATATGCTTCTCCGGCTCCAGCACAGTGACACGTCCGGCGACATCTCGACGCGGGCGGCTCGCCTCTTTGAACTTGCTACATCGATTGCACCAGAACAACTCTCGGTCGACCTCGCACCCCACATCTGGTTTCTGCTTCGTGCGCAGGGCGAGGGCTTCCCGTTGACGGCGGCGGGCTATCTGAAGCCGGTTGACGTCGCGGCCGCCAGCGAGGTCCTCCCGGAGATGCGGGACTGGATTCATCCGAAGGGTCGCGAGATCGACGCGTGGCCCGTGCTGCAGTTTCGACAGTCTTTGCAGCGGTTGGGCTTACTGCGCGAACTCAAGGGCCGCTTGCTGCTCACCAAAGCCGGAGCCAAGGTGATCGACGACCCCGTCGGCCTGGCCAACCACATCGTCGGCAAGCTTCTCCCCAAGAGCCACGACGATCCGTTCCGCGCCGATGCAGCACTGCTGATCCTGTTCTACGCGGCCACCACCGAGGACAGTGTGCTACCGACGCAACTCCTTGCGACACTACTGAACGCGCTCGACTACCGCCTCAGCACTGGTGAACCCGTCGATAAGTACGACGTGCAACGCATGAGCGGCAACGCCTACGACGCACTCGAAGCGATGTCGCCGCCGTACCACTGGCCGGACCCGTTGCGCCTCAGTCCGACCGCGGTAGCAGTGGCGAGGGCGGGGTTGACCGGATATCCGATCGAGCGACGCGCCTGATCTCATGACGGCCTGGGTTTCGATCATTGAGCTCCGGGTCCATCAGAGCAGCACAGCCTCACGGCGGATGTCGTCGTCGAGCCCGGACTTCAGGCCGCCGTTCTCGACGAGCTCGACACAACCTGGCCGCTGAGGCGTGGGGACTGCACGCTGCCGATTGCCACAGGGAAGGGACCACCTTTCCTGATCCTTTGCCACGCCCATGGGACCACCCGCAATGCCAGTCGCGGGACCACCCACCTCATGGGTCCGCAGCCTGCCGGGGATGGCTTCGCGAGCCCCGACTTGGAACGATGGATTTCAGATCCGCGCGACGAACATGTGCCGCGATCCGAGACGTCGGCGCTCGGTGTCGGCGTGCACTCCTACGCGTCGAACTCCTGACTTATCGAAGACGCGAATCGTGTGCCCCGAACAGATCCGCAGCAGACCGCGGCCATCTCGGTGCTCATCGTGGCCCCTCGCGGAGACTGCGAACAAACTGACGGTAAAAGTTGTCAGACCTCGGTTCTACTCTCTGAATCAGTTCGTCAGAGATCGGAATGCACGCTCTCAGAACCGCGAGCACTACGGCGCGCGACCGTCCGCAAGAGCGGGTGGGTCGACGGAGCGTGAGCGATGTTGCTCTGGTGCACAGCGGTATTCAGATTGCCGACGACTCGGTCGCCACGACCACCCGCTGACGCATCCGCCGATAGCCGATCAGCGCACCACAAGATACGAAAGGTTCACGATGACTCAGCACAACAACGACATGCCCACCGCGCAGTGGGGCCAGCCGACGCCTCCTCAGGGCAGGAAGGGGTGGAGTCGGCGCAGGAAGATCGTTGTCGGCGGTGTGGCCGCCTTCGACATCCTCGGCGGCATCGGCGCGGCGATGGGCGGCTCGGACACCGAGACCAAGGAGGTGAATGCGTCGCCGACCAGCGTTTCCGCGCCCGCGCCCGTCGAGCAGGCCGTTGCCGAGCAGGCCACCGTCGCGCAGGCTCCGGCCACGGCCACGCAGGTGGTCGACACCACGACCACCGAAGCACCCGCCCCGGCCCCCGAGCCGGCTCCGGCGACTCCGAGTCTGACCAGCAGTCAGCGCAACGCCGTGCGCGCCGGCGAGACGTATCTGGACATGATGGGCATGTCCAAGCAGGGTCTGATCCGCCAACTCAGTTCCGATGCCGGAGATGGGTTCTCGGTGCAGGACGCCACCGTCGCGGTCAACCACATCGAGCAGCAGGGTGATGTGGACTGGAATGAGGAAGCCGTACAGGCGGGTCAGACATACCTGGACATGATGGGGATGTCGCGTTCCGGCCTGATCCAGCAGTTGACGTCGGATGCCGGCGACCAGTTCACGCTCGAGCAGGCGACGTACGCTGCCGACCAGCTGGGTGTATGACCGGCGACGTCGGGTCGTGGTTGTTATTGAATACCTCTCTTTAGTAACGACTTCCCGGCTACCTGGACACCCAGGACTCACCCGCATACTCGGTGCGGACCACAACAAAGGAGAAATCGCATGGCCAAGGACGGCTGGGAGTTCTGGCGCCTCACCCGAGTTGGCAGCACCACCGTGGACTGGCTCGCGGCGACCAGGCCGGAGGCTCGGGCGCTGGTCGATCAGCGCAAGGTGTGGACGTTCATCCCGAATCGTTCGACCTTTCTGGCGAACTGGTTCGTGACCGAAGATCACCATCGCGCATCCGATTTCGTGTGGACACACGAGAACATCGACATCGTCGAGGCACGGCAGGTCGCCGTGGAGGTGCCGAATGTGTCGGCCGACGATCTGAAACGCATGATGAGCCCGACAGCGGAACTCACGCTCGAGCAGATCGACCGCTACCCCGTGGAGAAGCTGCTCGGCAAGCGTGTGGCAACCATCTTGAGTGATCGGCGGGTGCGGTCGGACTGAGCCACATCGCGCCGGCGTCACGCCACCGCGGTTCTGTCGCACCCCCGTCATAGCCTGCCCGCACACCGCCACCACCGAGGAGGGACCGATGCCTGTCACCACGACCGAGAACCGTCTGGAGTTCGTGTTCCCCGACGTCCATCCGGACGCGCGCCTGTTCATCACCGTGCACCGCACGCTGCGGGTTCCCGACGACGACACCACCTACGGCCTGCCGCCGGGGCTCGGTTCCTTTCAGCTCACTGACGTCGGACAGGTCCGCAGCTGGGCCGGCGACTGGTCACCCGGTGATGTGCTGCTCCCGATGTGGCAGGCTGAGGCGGCGTGGTTCAGCTTCTCGGCCCCCAGCGACTATGCATTCCTAGTCCGGATGTCGGTGGGCGGCATCAACGCCGTGACCGGCGACGACTTCACCGCTGAGGTCGACTTCAGCGGCGAGGACTACTTCGAAGTGCCCACCCAACCGTGGCTCGATGGGTTCCGCATCGATGAGACGACGGTGCGCCAGTTTGTCGCCATGCCGCTCGGCAAGGGCTACTCCGCGGCCGAGCAGCTGATCGGTGTCGACGACGCGGCAGTGCGGATTCAGGTGACACCCCTGAAGGGCGAAACGTGGGACCGCCGCCAAGCCCAACAGCAGACGGTGGCCGACTGCGGCGAGACCATGGCCCCGATGGCAGCACCCGATGGCGCGATCGCAGCACCCGGTTCGGCGATGGGGATGGGCGCCGGCGGGTCGATCACCCAGTCGGTCGCGGTACCGATCGAGCCGAAGGAAAATTGGGCGATCGGCGCGCACACTCACGCCACCCTGCGCATCATCAACAGCATGCAGTGGCAAACGCTCACCGGGACTCCCCCACACCATGCGCCACCGACGATCACCGAGTACCAGCGACACGGGTACCCGTGGTTCGAGTGGTACGACGACTCGCTGGCACGGCAGGGATCGTCGAAGTTCGCTGATCTCGGCACGGTCAAGCAGGTCGGCGACAAGCACGGCAAACAGCCGCTGCCCGACAATCCGAGTTTCCCGCCGCCCACACCGCACATCGTCGGCGGCTGACCGAGGACCCAGCACGATGCCCACCAACCCCGTCGGCATGGCCGACCACCTGGTCGCGATGTCGTCGGCCGGTGCCCGCAGCGGGTTGCGGCCCGCACCCGATCCGGCGGCGCTGAGCTCACTGCTGAGTCACTGCGAGCCGGAGAATGCACGTGACGCGTTCCTGCGTTTCACGTGGTCCAACCGCACGCCGCAACCACACCCGGTAGCGCAGACTCCTGGTCCGTGGCAGTGGTGCCGCCGCCACCCGATCGTCACGGTGGTGATCGCGTTCCTCGCCTGGGCGTTCACGACTGGCATTGCCGGGGGCCAACCGCTGGCGGGCCTGGCGCTGCTGGTTGTGCTCGGCGGTGTCATCTATTGGCTGCAACGCCGCGCAAATAGTGAAAAGCGTCCCGCTGCAGCACCTATGAATCCGTGGCCCTACGGCGCCGAGCGCATACCCGCCTACGGTTCACTCGCCGGCGAGTCGACACTCCTGCGTCCCGAAGCCGAACTGGTCGGCGTCGCGGTGCTACTGGTGGAGACCATCCAGGCCTCGCCCGTGGTGCGCAGCGACCTCATCTACACCGGCACCCTGCTCGAGCAGATCAATGCGTCGCTCTACACGATCAGCCATCAGTGTCACCGCATCTGGTGGATTCGGTCCTCGCTGGAGAAACCCGAATCGACCTCCGATGTCGGGCGCGCGTTGCAGGCGGCGATCGACCAGCGCGTGCAGCGGGTGGAGCAGAACTGGCGTGAATTGCTGGGCAACGTCGCCCAGCTCGCCGAACTGGCCGCCGACTTCGATCAGTACGCGAAGGTGTTGCGCGATCACGCCCGGCACCACCGGTTGATGGCCGACGGCTACGGCATGCCGATCCCGTCGGCGCCCGACCCGCAGTGGCAGTACTTGCAGGAGGTGCAGGCCAACCTGTCGGCGCAGGTGGGCTTCCTCAACGACACGGCGGTTCGGGTGAGTGCGGTGGATCTGGGGTGAGCGGTCGCGGTACATGCAAGCTGGCTCAGCGCCTGTGTAGTCCGAACGGGCTATGCAACCTCGCGTTGCTAATCTTCCACCATGACCGACCTCGAAGTCGACCCGACTGAACTTGCCGCCGCGCGTGCTCGGATCGCATCGTGGCACGGTGACTGCGTCGAGCAGTTCAGCCGAACAGGAGCCGTGATCGGCGACAGTGTATCGGCTGGCTGGTCAGGCACGTCCGGCCAGGCCATGGCCAGGATGGCGTCACGCTGGCAGACCGACCATCAACGTCTTGTCGACCGCGTTCATCGGCATACCGAGGAACTCAGACTCGCCCACGACGCCTTTGTGCAAGCAGAGCAGAACAACTCAGCCGACCTGACTCCGTCGACCACCGATCGACCGTTGAAGCTGGACTAAATGGTTTCTGTCGGGGACATAGATAAATGGAACTCTGAGACGGTGCGTGAAGTGTTCCATCAAACGCAAGCCAACATCGCCAATTGCGATACAACGATCACCCGCTTTACAAATCTGTCGCTTTTCGACACATGGTCCGGCAGAACTGCCGAAGCGTCAAAGGACTCCATCAGCGAAACAATCAAGGACTTCACGGCCCACCGAGACCAAGCAGCCACAATCAGCCTTGCGGCGAAACAAGCGGCAGACGACATCGATTCCGTGAAGGCGAAGCTGGCCGGGCTCCGCGCTGACGCCGAAGCGCTCGGTCTAGCGGTTCAGCCAAACGGCACGGTTGACGGCCCAACTCCCGCTCTGTGGCCCACCTGGACGTCCGCCGAGCAATCAGACTACCTCTTCAAAAAGCAGGATCTCCAGGACCGGCTCGACAACCTACTCATCGAAGCCGGCCGTGTCGACGACGATCTCGCGGCAGTAATCGATGGCGCTGACGGAGATCTTCCGGTCACCGACGTGGACCCTCTGAACAACACGAGCAGCATAACTCGAAAGCGAAATCAGATAGAGGCATTCCGCGACGAGTTCGGGACCGAACCAAAAACTGCCAACGACTGGAAGCTCGCCGAGATCCTGGATACAAACACCTACAATCCGGTCAATCGGGGACTCGATTCCTCTGTTGTCGTAAAGCCAATCGACAAAGTGCCGGGCGGTGGTCTGCAGCGAATCAACGCGTTCATACCTCGCGAGAGCGTCAACAACATCCCACACCAGAACCGCGGAGACGCACGCGGATTCGACGCCGGCGCGGGTCCCGAAGACAGTCGAGTCTCCATCTATGTCGATTACGACCGGGGGGTAGTCGTAATGCGGCAAAACCCGTCTGTCGAAATTCCATCGGGGGCAGCCAAGGTGGGCACGCCAACGATGGGAGTTGCGCAAGATGGCGACCGGGTCCAAGTCACCTTTGAGGCAAAGGACCCTTATATGCCCTTCTACGACCAGAAGGTCGGACAGTGGGTTTCGAGCACTGCCGGAACCAGTGTCCGCGGGACACTGATCACCGAGCCGTTCGACGGCGCCGCACCAGCATTAGAAGGCCAGGTAACGAACTATCCCGCCTGGGAGGTGTACAACGACAGCAACTCGGGCACCACCACTCCTGTGTATCAGTTCATGCCCGACCCCTCCGATCCTTGGGGTCCTGTCAAGCACCTGCCCGGCCATCACGAGGTATCCGTTGGAAGCAACTGAGTCCGAACAACAGCCGCCGAACAAGCTGCGTCCCTACTCGCTGAAGCTGTTCGCCATCGCCATCCCTTTGAGCTATCTGGTGTTCATCGTGGCATTTTGGGCAATCGGCGTACTACCCAACCGATCTCCCGGCGACCCGAGCATCGCATCCAGCTTCGCCGTCGTTAGCCTTTGGTATGCGCTGTCCTGCTATGTCTGGATTCCCTTGACATGGATCGCAACGTCATTCGCGATTGCAGCCTTCGGGCGACGAAAACGCTGACTCTTGCGCGCTCCATCTCTCGCAGGCCAACCTGCCGGCGGAGGCTTTGGTGGCTCTTCCTGATTGACGGTGCGTGAAACAGGTAGAGCCCGAAATCGGCGCCTAGACCGTCAGTCCCGCACGGCCGCCCGCAGATACGCCTCTCGAAGGAGATTCCAGAACTGCTCAGCATCGATCGCACTGCCGTAGCCGTAGACCTCCGAGTAGAACTGCACAACGGAGTCCGAACCGGGAAACTGCGCGTAACCGATCAGGCTCTGCTGCTTGGTCGCCACCTGTTCAGGATCGGTAGGCACCGTCTCCACGGTGCTGTTGACCGCGAATGTTGCAGAAGCCGGGAAATCCGTGGGAGGTTCCATGGGCTCCGAAACCACCGTGATGTGGCCCTCGCCGGGCACCGTTGCGGTGTGGTCCCCACAGCGCGAAAACAGTTCTTCGACATCCGTTGAGAACTGACCACCACGAATGATGAAGTCGCCGAATGAGGGTGCCGATGGCGCACGCTTCTCCGCATAGATCCCGACGCGCTGTGAAGCGGCAGTTGCATCGGCCTGTTGTCGGTAGAGGTCTTTGCACTCAGCCGGATCGTATTCACGGCTGTTGACCATCAGCATCTGGGTGTCACTCAGCTCCTGAGACGAATTTCCCGGGTAGATGTCATATCCGTCGGGCAGATCGGAACTCTGGAGCAACCGCTCGTCGGTTGCCGCAGTGGACGCACTCGTGCCGGAGGGATCGACCGTCGTATCCCCGGAACTGCACGCGGCCACAAGAACCAGGACCGCAGCAATACACATGGCCAGAGTCACGTGTTTGTGGCGAGCTTGTTCTTTCGATGTCATTGCCTGCTCCCTGGGTCCGGAGCCGGCACACCGAGTTGAGCAAGCCATGCAGCATCTTCGTGGTCGACAGGAGTCCAGCTCGGCGCGTTGTCAAAAGGCAGTCGGACGCTATCGACGCCGGCCACACGGACGTCAGATTTCTCCAACTGGTAGTCGTACTCGACGGTCATGTACCTGATGCCATTCTGCTCGATGGAACCAACGACGGCCCGCAACTCCTCGTCGCTCATGAGTCCCCGTCCTCTACGGCTGCGTGCACGTCACCGTACCCAACAGTTAGACGCACCTCATCGCCCGTCGGTTCCATCGAGCTCGTTCCCGGACCGCCTGTGGATGGAATGACGTTGGCCAGGCGCGTCACCCCGCCACCGAGCACCGACCTCGAGCGATCGCAGTCTCAATAGTCTGCTGTCCCGGCTGCGACACCTGCGTCTCGATGAAGTCGTTGAGCATCTCCGGCGGCGTTCCGCTGCGTTCGGCGACAACGACTTCCTCCCACGTTTCGTAGTCGGCAGGGTCGTCGAAGACGATGACGCCAACGCCGTGTTCTGTCGCCGCCTGCTGAACGTTGCCGAGTGTCTCGACATACGCGTCGGTCAGCTCGTTGCGCATCTCGATGAGGACGTACGCGTGCGTCGATGCGCGACGATGTGCCAACGCCTCGAACACTGCGATTACATTGAGCTTCGCCATCGGGTTGACCTCGAACGTGACGATCTCAAACTGCTGATGCGGGACGTGCTTGAAGGTCTTCATTCCCACCGCGACCAGGTCAGGCCGGGTCCAGTACCCACCAGTGGGCCGACGGCCCTGGTGTGCGGTCTCCTCGATCACCAAGGCGTTGAAACCTCGGTCCTCGGCCCAGCCGGTCTTCAGGGTCGCGAGAATGGGTTCGTACAGTTCAGTCTCGGCGACCGGTGGGCGGATCGTCGCGGAGCACGCCGCGTCGTCGACACTGACGTCGGAGTCGTCGGTTACCGGTGCGCGACGCAAGGCCCCGCCGCGTCCGCGTGCCCGCACCACAAGTTGCTTCTCCAGCAGGCCGGCGCGAGCGCGGTCGTATCGCAACCTATTCCAGCCGAGATAGGTTCTCGCAGCCGTGTTCCCGAGAGCCTCACGCGAATCGGGTAAGGCGACGAACAGGTGATACTCATCGATGGTCAGTTGCAGTTCGTACATCGCGTCCGCTCCTCGACTCGAGGACGTGCCCGTCTGACCGCTGGCAACAGTCCGTCGTGCTTCGGTTCCCCTCGAAGCCTCGCATTCTCGGCAGCAAGATACGGCTGATTCGCTCAATAGGCTGGCAAACCTTGCGGCCCGTATTCCTCCGTTCAGCGCACCTACCACCTCACCTCCCCCGCCTCATCTCCGACGCCACGTTAAGCTCCGCCGCCACCCCGATCGCGTCCAGCAGCACCGGCACAAATCGCCGCACATCACGGGGTTCCGGCATCAGCGGTTCATCGCAACCGGCGGCCGGCTCCCCGTCGGGCCACTCCTCGAGCCATTCGCCGCAGATACGCGCGTACCGGCGCAGCATCGGTGTGTTTGCCTTGGTGTCACGGGCGATTCGGGATGGGGTGACGCCGCACGGGTCGGCGACCCAGCGTGTGATGAGGGCGACCAACCCCGTGGGCATCTGGCCGTGCGGCGGCCCGTACTGGCCGGCCATCTCCGGGTGGAGTTGTTCGACGATGTCGATGGCGCCGGACGTACAGAACTCACGCCAGCCGTCCATCGCGGCTAGCAGGTTGGCGGGATAGAACGTGGTGCATTCCAACGCTCTGACCGCGAACACGTGATCTTTGGCCACCACGATGGCGACGTCGGGCCACCGCGACGAGTGCTCGGCGACGACGGCGCCAAGGAGCTCCATGTCGGGCATGCAATGACCGACCACCGTGCAGAACTCCAACCGCATGGCGTGCGGGGACACCAGCAGTTTGGTGTAGATGCCGTCGACGTCGGTGAAGCGGATGGCGCCATCGTCGACCGGACAGTGGTGTCCCCAGGTGGCGGTCAGCGTCTGCGCGGCCATGGTCAGCAGATGTTGGGCGTCGTCGGGGATCACGCCCGGCGATGCCTTGCCGCTGAGGGTCAGCACTCGTTCCTTGGGTCGGTTCTCTGCGCGGAGCTTCTTGGCCACCGGGCTGAATGGGTCGTGCACGTTCAGCACCGACGGATGCTCGATCTGCCAGACCTCACGCAACGCCGTCTCCGCGTCGCGCACCAGTCTGTCGACCGTACGTTTGCCCGACTCACGAATAGTCCTGCCCGATCGCAGTTTTCGCCATTCGAGCCTGGCGAGAGCCTTTCGCTGCTCTCGGGCCTCCGGCGCTTGATGCGATGGCCAGAAGTTGGTGAGCGCCATGTCGCCGACCGTGCATCGCGCCCTCCCCGCTCCGGTCATGGTGAAGATGAGCAGGGGTCGTCCGGTGCTCTCTGCTCGGCTGAGTTCGATGAACTCGTCGCGTTGCGGCCTCCCCACGCTCGCGGTGAGCCGTGTGCAGAACTGTCGCCACGCCACATCTGCGTCGTCGTCGAAAGCCGCAGCCTGGTTGTCGGACATGCATCCCCCTATGCCATCGGCCATCGGCGATGACCGCATGCCCTGCACGGTAGGAAGCAGCTCTGACAAGGCACGGGGCTGCGGATCAGTTGTCCACAGGGGGAGGTTCAGACCACGCAGCACCTCGAGCGTTGCGCCCGGCGGTGAGAGTCCGTGCGAGCCACTGACACCACCGGTCAGCCCGGCAACCCTGCCGCCACCCGGTTCCGCAATGCATACGCCAACGCCGGATCATCACGCAGCCCCCAGTCCGGCCCGACGAATTCGGCTCTGGCACCGGGGTCCTGCTTGAGAGTGTGGTCAAACCAGCTGAGCAGGATCGGCGCGAACGGGTTGTGCGCGGGGTCGTCGACGGGTGTGAAGTGTCCGACGCCGTTGGCGCACAGCAGGTATGCCGGAACGCGCCCAGCGAGTTCGTATTGCGTCCAGCGTGCCCACAGGTAGTGCGGCACCACCACGTCGTTGTAGCCGGTCAGATACAGGGTCGGAACGGTCAGCGTCGCACCGATCGCCACCGGTCCCGGCTCTACGGCCGCGGCACTGCGCACGGTGATGCGCGGATCGATCAGGCGCCAGACATCTGCCGGCAGGCTGGCGGCCTGCTGGGTGGCGGCGCCACCGGCCGAGTGGCCCGCAACGGCGATCCGACTCAGGTCGACCCGGTCGTGCAGCGCCGACCGACGATCGGAGTCGGCCCTGGCCACCGCGGATGCCGCAATCGCAGGCAGGTAAGCGAACGAGTTCACGAAGTCGTAAGGGATCGCGACCACATATCCGTTGCTGGCCAACATCTTCGCGGTGAGGTCGTAGTTGCCGGGTTCCGACAGGATGCCCCCGGTCCAGAGCACCACCGGCAGCCGACGATCGGGTGGGGTGTTGGTCGGGTAGTACAACGCAACACCAATCGGACAGGCCAATCCGTTCGGGAATGTCTGCGAGCACTTCAGGTCCGAGTGATTGTTCCCGAACGCGTGCACCAGACCGTTCGAGATCGCACCGTACAACGACGTGCAGGCACCCACATCGAGAGTCTGTGCGGTGCGATACGGGCCGGTCAGCGAGCGCTGCATCGCGGTGTCCGTCGTCGAGGGTGCGGCAGACGCGACGACGGGGTGGGCGAAAGCCGTGACCGCGACCGCGAGTGAGACCACGGCAACGCAGAGCCGGATGGCGAGAGCAGACATGACAATGATTTCCTTCGCGTGAGGATCACAGAGGCAGGACGGGTGCGCCGATCTGAGCGCTCGACCTTCGTTCCAACGTGCGAATGGCTTTCGAGAACGTCTCGATCTGCCCGGCCATCAGATGCTTGTCGAGCTTGTCGATCACCCCGTTGGCGGGCGCGGCAGTCAGATACGTCTGCGACGAGATCAGCGACATCGTGGCGATGCCGCTCTTGTAGAAGGGTGCGCCTTCACCGAAGTACAAGGCGGGCAGCGGATCACACGTGACGGTCCGCTCGTTCGCGGTCCCGCGGGCGCTGGCCAGGTAGATCGACCGCATCGCGGGTGTGGTGGTGTAGCACCAGCCGACCTCGGGCCGCCCGGTCGGCCCGTAGTGACGGTGCTGCGGGTCGTCGAGCCATTCGCGACACCCCAGATGTTCCAGGGTCAGTGCTGCAACAGCTTTCCGATGTGCACCCTTGCCGTCCCACCATTCGGGGTGCATGCGCATCCATCGACTCGACGCTTGCATCGTGCCGATCCCGTTACCGACCTCGGTTTCGAATTGCGGTAACTGGAAGTGCCCGGTGACGAAGACGAACACCAGGGTTCGTCGGCGTCGGTGGGCCGGCACCTGAGCGAACTGTCGGGCCAGGGAGATCAGCCCGATGCCGCCGTTCTCCTCGGCGACGTTGGGCCCATCGGTGTGGGTGTTGACGATGACGGTCTCGGTCGGGTCGGTGCCCGGGAGGACGGCGAAGACGGTGTCCGTGGCCGCGCCGAGCGCGCGACGGGCGTGCATCACCAGCCGCGCCGATGCGCCGCGGCGTGCCGACGCTCTGACCCGTTCGGCCTCTCGGGGACCCACCCACACCGCGGGACATCCCTGATAGCCGGTGGTGAACGGCGCGTACTGGTCGTCGGCCAACGCCTCGCTGACGCCGGTGCGAATGCAGATCACGCCGCGCACACCGGCTCGCACAGCATTTTCCAGCGTCGGGGCGCCGACCGCATCCGACACGCTCGGCAGGTACGCGATCGGATCCGGCGGCGCCGCGTCGACCGGGTACTGCCCGGAAGGCCGATAGCCCACGGTGATCGGCAGCGGTAACACCGGCACCTCGACCACGGCGATCTTGCCTCGGGCCGGCTCCCACGCACCGATCTGGCCGAGCACACCCAGGTACTGCAGCGGCGCAGTGATTCCGTCCGGTCCGGTGACCCCCGAGTACGGGAAGTAGAAGGCGACCGGCACCGGCGTGCCGTCGATGGCGAGTTTCCAGCGCAGCGGGTCCCATCGGTCGAAGGTCAGCCGGTCGCGGTGGACGTCGAGGCCGATGCGGTCGAGGTCCGCTTCCAGCGAGTCGATGAAGCGGCGATGGGCGGGATTACCGGTCAGCCGAGGTCCGTGATCGGCGAGTTCCAGATTGCGATCCCAGATCTCGTCGGTGCTCAGCCCGCGGGGAAATCCACCCGGTGCAGCTTCTGCGGCGCCCGGCCGTGCGGCGAGCATCGCGCCGGCGACGCCGACTCCAGCCGCCTGCAACAACCGGCGACGACTCAGCGCACGACCTCTCAGCCCAGACGAATTGGGTTGCCCAACCATTCCATCTCCCCTGACCACGACGGCCCGTGAACGTGATGTGGCTCACGGCGGTGGCATGAATGTAGCCCCGTTCGTGAAAGAAAAACAAGAGCGTACTTTTATCGGTGGCGGCGGACTGTCGTGTCCCTCCGCCGCCTGAGTGACTGTCTGCGCAGGTCAGGCGGCCAGATCGTCGTCGTGATAGCTTCACGTGGTCATCGACGTCCCGTACCGCTGGAGGAAGACCCCGATCATGGCGACCAGTGGCGGCGAGGCGGGAGGTGCGCCCGCGGATCCCCGCGGCATCGTCGCCATCGTGCCGGGGGTGTTCTTCATTCCCCCGGCGCCGCTCCCCCGAGGTCGGCACAGCATCCCTCGCGTCCAGATCGACGCCGCCCAGCAGGAGCGGCTCCTCATCGCGCTCACCGAACTCGTCGCAGCCCGGGGCTATGCCGCGGTCAGCGTCGCCGACATCGTCGAGCGGGCGCAGGTGTCGCGGGCCGCGTTCTACCGGGTGTTCGCCGACAAACAGGCGTGCGCGCTGGCCGCCTACGACAGATTCATCGAAGTGTTGCTCACCGGCATCGCGGCACGGCTGAATCCCGAGCAGAGTCTCGCCGACTTCGTGGACGCATGTCTACGCGGCTATCTGGAACCGATGCAGCGCGATCCGGTGGTGGGCCGCGCTTTTCAAGTCGAGATCGACGCGATGGGTGCGCCCGCCCGGCAGCGTCGGCGGCACTCGTTGCAGCTGTTCGCCGACACCGTGGCCGACCATCACCGCCACATCGCCGACACTCGGCACGAGGGCGACGTCCTTCCCCCATCGGCATATCTCGGCGTCGTCTACGCGGTCCGCCAGATCACGTCGGATGCCCTCGAGACCTCCGACCCGGTCGATCTGCTCGCCTCGATCCCCGAACTCTCCCGCTGGTTGCTCCGACTGCTCGACCCGGCTGCGACGTGACGTTTATGGACTGAGGGTGCGTCGGCATCCCCGGTCGGGTTCTTGCCGGTTGGCGGTCACCCGAGGTGGCCCACACCATCCCCGCTCAGATCTGCGATCCCCGCCGACCGACCGCTGAGCACCAGCATCAACGACTCGGCCGGCCCTTCGACGACGGGGCCGTCGCCGCCGGTCCAGTCGAGGTCGGTGGCCACCCAGCGGACCGTCGTCGGCGTGGTGCCGAAGATGTTCTTGCCCGCGTTGGCGACCAGGAAGTCGAGCACCTCCCGGACACGGTCGGGCTCGAAGTCAGCGGCGATGCCGAGCGGTCGGCGGATGTCGAGGCCATGCACGAGGGTGTCGGTCAATGGTGCGCGCGGACCCTGCCCGGGCGGGGTGAAGCGTTTGTCGGCCCTGTCGCGCAGCGTCTTCGGCAGATCGGAGTAGCTGCCCGCGACCTTTGCGGCCATGGCGATGTTGGCGCGATCGAAGTTGCCGCGGGCGCGCAGCATCGCCAGCCCGAACGCGGGGATCGACACCACCAGCGGCACCACCAGATGGGCCACCACGTCGCGGCAGGTCCAGCCGCCACACAACGACGGCGTGGCCCACTGATCGTCGGTGAAGGTGCTGGCCAGATCGGCCAGGCGGCGGCGCTCATCAGCGATGGCGGTGAAGATCTCGTCGTCGTTCACGGGGCACCGTCGCTTCCATTCCGCGGCCGTCTGGTCGAGGTCTATGGTCACACGGTGAGCGGCACTTGGTGCGCTTTTACTCCCGGCCGAGCGTTTTCGCCAGCGGCGCAAGCGCATCCAGGTAGATCGACGCCAGCATCTCAGATTCGTCGGCGGTGTTGCGCATCCGGCCGGCCTCGGTGGCGTCCCATTGGGCGTCGACCTCGTTCTCGAAGTCGTCGATGGCGCTGACCCGATCCAGCCAGTCCCGCTTGTCCTGGCGCTGCTGGATGGCGGCCACGATCTGCTGGTACTCGCCCAGCGCGCCGAGCCGTTCGACGAGTCCGTCGAGCCGCCGCGACAACAGTTGCGCCTTGGCGGCGTAGGTGGTGACGACGTCGTGGTCGGCGGCCAGGTTGGTGGGCGGATCGCCCAGGAGCGAGATCTGGTCGCGGACGTTGGCGGCCGACGTCGCCAGCGCGGTCACCTCGGCGGCGAGGTCGACGCGGACGCCGTGACGGTCGAAGAAGTCGAGCTTCCAGGCCGGGTAGTCGCTCACGCGGTCGGCGACCAGGCCGGCGGTCGCGGCGATCTGTCCGATCGATTCGGTGCGGAGACGGTCGACGTCGACGAGGTCGGGGTCCCACCGGTGTGCCGCGAGTTGCCGGTACTGCTCGGACTCGGCCGGTTCTGCCTGTTCCTGGATGGCGCGGCACCGCGCCCAGCGGCGGGCGCTGGCGGCGCGGAGGTCCTCGGCAAGTTCCGCCAGCGGCTCGTTTGGGGTGTCGGGCTGCGGGTCGGAGTCGGCGGGCAGCGACTTCTGGGTGGACGATCCGATCCGTCGGACCCGGTCAGCGATTCCTGTGCCCAACGACCGGACACCGTCGACCACCCAGGACCCGACCACCACCAGGGCAACCGCGATCGCCGCCACCACGACGACAATCACGAGGAGCCTGATCACCTCTCCAGTACAACACGATCAGCGGGGTCGCCGGTGAGTTCGGCGCGCTGACCTCGGTGGATGAGGTCGGCCGGACCGAATCAAGCCTGTCAGGGATAACCGCGTGATCCACCGTCGGCGGCTTCCGACCATCACGACTGGTAGCCGGCCCGCTACGCTGACCTCGCGGGCGAGAATCGTCACTTCGCTCGCAGGCGTTGACGCGGGAACCGCAACGGGGGTCTGTGCGTCCAATCAACGTGGGAGGACATCTGTGACTGGCGACAAGAAGTTGGGGAGTAACGCCCTCGAGCCGTGCGTGGCGATGCCGGAGATCACGGCGGCCCCGAATCCGCTGGATTGGGGACAGCCGGTTGACGGGGTAGGTGTGCTGTCTGAGCAAGGGAAGTGGGCTGCGCGGGCGGCGGATGCTCGGAAGGCGGCGGAGTCGCTGAAAGAGGCACTCGCGGTTGCGGAGCCAGTATTAAGAAGCAACTACTTCGGCCAGGGCTGCGCAGAGGGAGCGGCGTTACGAGACTCTCTGCTCGCGGTCGTTGGCACCAACGGTTCCTGGCGGAACGAGATCGTTGACCAGATCAACCGGCTCAACGATCTCGCGGACCAGTGTGACCGTGCGGCCAGTGAACTGTCCGCAGCTGACCTGGACTCAGCCGCGGGACTCCGCCATGATCAGTAGACGCGCTCCAAGGGCACCACGCACCACGCTACTGTCTCTTATTCTGGCGTCAATCTCGTTGACGATTTTCGCCTGCAGCACTGGCCCTGAAGCAGAAGTCGGGACATCAAGCACCACATCGCCCGCTAGCGTTCGCCAAACCGACGCGGCTGGAAGAACTCTGCCGTTCGAGAACCCGTTCGAGAAGCGCTGGAATAGTTCAAACGACGGAACGCCTTACGAGCCGTGTACAGCCGTGGACCAGCGCGTTGCGGACGAAGTGGGCTTAGATCTGTCCACTACCGCAGACGCAGCTGCCGTATCAGGTCAGACGCTTCGAGGCTGCCGATGGGACTACGCTGGTGAAGAAGTCGGCGGCTGGGGTGCGGATCAGGTCGTCGCCGATTTTGAAAGCCTCGAGTCTTACAAGAATGACAACAAGCTCTTCAATTGGCGCCCAGACATCACCCTGAACGGCAGAACTGTCGGAGTCACGTCGATGAACGATACGAACTGTTTCACATACGTCCAGTCGTACCAGTCCGGAGTCACTACAGCGGCCTCGTACCGAACGCTTCCCGCGCCCACCTTAGATGAGGTCTGCGAACGGGCTATCGAACTGACGAAAGCCACAATCGACAAGATCCCCAACGGCTGATTCCACCCAGTCGGACCGCGATGTCGCTCGGCAAGACGAGACCCGATGTGATGGGCCACTGACTTCACGCGGCCACGCAAGCAAGCGAGGGCAAGCCACCATCATGCCCTCACTTATTCACTAACTGAAGGTATGGTCGCCTCATGCCCTCACTTTCTGCCGACAACCGCAGCCAGAACCCCTGGCCCGCGGTGTCCAGTGAGGTTGTCGAGTGGTCCCCGACCATTCCTGCTGACTTGCTGACCCGGGCGCAGCGCGAGCGGTACCGCGGTCCGTACCGTGCAGCTCTGGTCCCGCACGTCGCCGACCTGACCCCGCATGTTTCTCCCGAGACGTCCGCCCTGGTCGCCGAGGCCAGTTCGGTGATCACCCGTTTCGATGCCGAACTCGGCAACGAGCTCGCACCCTTTTCCGCCATCCTTCTCCGCTCCGAAGCTGCGTCGTCGTCGCAGATCGAGAATCTGTCGTCGGGCGCCAAGCAGATCGCGCTCGCCGAGTTGGGCAGCCGAGAGAAACGCAACGCCACCGAGATCGCCGGCAATGTTGCGGCAATGACTGCGGCCATCGAGCTGGCCGACCGACTGGACACCAACGCGATTCTGGCTATGCACCGCGCTTTGATGGAGGACACGAGTCCCCAGATGGCTGGGCGGTGGCGCGAGGATCAGGTATGGATCGGCGGGACCAGCATCGGCCCCCATAGCGCCGACTTTGTCGCGCCCACCCCCGCGCATGTGCCTGGTCTCATGGACGACCTCATTGCATTCTCGCACCGCGCCGATGTTTCGCCGCTGGTCCACGTCGCGGTTGCGCACGCCCAGTTCGAGACCATCCATCCATTTCCCGACGGCAACGGGCGGACCGGCCGCGCGCTCGTGCAGGCAATGCTGCGCGCAAGCCCGCTGACGCAGAACGTCACCGTGCCGGTGTCGGCGGGGCTGCTCGCCGACACGCGCAGCTACTTTGCCGCGTTGGATGCCTATCGGTCTGGCGATCTGTCGGCGATCGTCGAAACGTTCTCGTATGCAGCGCTTTCCGCCGTAGACAACGGCAGCCGACTGGTCTCTGATCTGCGTCGCATTCGCGAGTTGTGGGGCGAACGCCTTCGTGCTCGTCGGGGATCGGGCGCCCAGAAGCTGATGGATCTCCTACTCCAGCAGCCGGTGGTGGATCGACGAGCCACCGCGGCCGCGTTGGGCATCTCCCCCGACAACGCCGGCAGGGCCATCGACCCCCTAGTCGAGGCGGGAATCCTGCGCGAGTTCACCGGATTCACTCGCAACAGGATGTGGCAGGCAGCGGAAGTCACCGACGCGCTCGATGAGTTCGCGGGGAGGGCGGCGAGGCGGAGCCGGCAGTGAGGTGAACGTGCCGGAAACCGGAACGTTCACCTCAGTGGGATGCGTCGGCGTGCTTGCCGCCCCGCTTCGGGATGACGTGCATGATCGCCACGATGATCGCGCCGATCACCAACCCCACGAGCGCGGAGACCACGGTCCCCGCCGTCCACGACAGAACACCGCCCAACGAGTGGGACAACTCGTGGAACCAGTGCTCGATGTCGTGCAGACGGTCAGCGGGCCAATGGAATCCGGCTTCGCCGACGTTGACGATCAGGATGTGCCCACCGACCCACAGCATCGCGGCGATGCCCACCACGGTCAGGGTCGACATGATCTTCGGCATCGCCTTGACCAGGCCGCGGCCGATGCGTTGGCTTGCTGTCGACTTGCGTTGCGCCAGTGACAGTCCCACGTCGTCCATCTTGACGATCACCGCGACGACGCCGTAGACCAGCGCGGTGATGAGGAAGGCCACCACGATCAGCACCAGCAAGCGGGTGAGGAACGGTTCGGATTCGACCGACGACAGCGAGATCACCATGATCTCCGCCGACAGGATGAGGTCGGTGCGGATGGCACCGCTGACCATGGACTTCTCGAACTCGGGGCCCTTTGCCACGGCCGGCACCTCGTCGGCGTCGTGGTGTCCGTGGCCGCCGCCGAGGGCTTCGTACACCTTTTCGGCACCCTCATAGCTCAAGAACAGTCCGCCGGCGATCAGCAGATACGGCAGCGCTTGCGGCAGGAACTGGCTGAGGATCATCGCCACCGGCAGGATGATCAGCAGCTTGTTGCGGATGGACCCGACGGCGATCTTGCGGACGATCGGCAGCTCGCGGTCGGGGGTGAAGCCGTGGACGTAGCGCGGCGTCACGGCCGTGTCGTCGACGACGACGCCCGCCGCTTTGATGCTGGCCTTGCCGGCCGCCGCACCGATGTCGTCGAGCGACGCCGCGGCCGCTCGGGTCAAGGTCGCGATGTCGTCCAACAGCGCAACGAGGCCACCGGCCACCAGAACCTCCCGGGTCAGACGCACGAGTCATCGATCAGTATGCCCCGCTGATCTGACGTGCGGCGGACGCAGGGGCGAGCGCATCGCGAGGGTCGCGAAACTGTCGTACCCCGTTCGTATCGTCGTCGTCATCGGCAGCCGCCGGTCCACCCATCGAGCAAGGAGGACCATGACCACCGAGGCCTACGACGACCACGATCACGACGACGAGTTCGATGACGAGTTCGAGGGCTACGACGAGCAGGTCGCCGAGTCGTGGCGGGAGTTCACCCACGACCTGGCCGTGCGTCTGGGTGATCTGCGGTTCGGGTCGTTCGATTTCATCGAACTGACCCATCCCGTCGGTACCCGCGAGCAACTGCTCATCACGTTTCGGGCCAACCGCGCGAGCCGCGTCCGCGCGACCGTGCCCCGCAGCGCGCTGGTCGGGCCACGCCAGCCCGAGTGGGTGCAGACGCAACGAACGTTCGAGGCGTTGGACTGGCGCTATCTGCCGCGCAAAGAGGAGTACATCCGGGAGTTCGGTCGCAAGCAACTCTTCCGAGCTTCGGTCCAGACCATTACGCTGCTGCGAGGTCAGTGGGGCGTCACCCATCCGTCGTTCCTGTCGCTCACCGACCCGTTCAGCACTGTGCACCCGTTCTCGCTCACCGGGTGAGGCGCGACGCGGGCCACCCGTCTCCGCCGACTGGGCGCTCGATCACGTGAGGCACTCGATCCGTTGACTGGGCGTCGTTTTCCGTCGAGTGAGCGCGATTTTTCGTTGACTGGGTACCGGCGCCCACAGCGTGGACACGTCGCACTACCCACTCGACCAGAAACGGCGCCCACTCGACGGAGATGAGCGCCCAATCGACGGAAAACGGCACCCACTCGACGGTTGGACACTGCCGCGAACTGCGCCCATTGGCGGCCCTTCAATGCGCGTTCTTGACACCAGAAGACCGGAAATTGACAGTAGAGCCCATGGCCGTGATCCGGGGGACGTCGCTGCTCGGCTTCGCCGAGCTCGTGGCGCAGCTGGGTGCCGACCCCGACCCGCTGCTGCGCCGCGCCGGGATCGCGCCCGACGACGCCGGACGCTTCGATGCGTTCCTCACCTATGCGTCGTTGATCCGGGTACTGGAGTCGGCCGCCGAGGCCACCGACCGCGCCGACTTCGGTCGGTTGTTGGCGCAGCGGCACGGCATCGAGATCCTCGGGCCGGTGGGTGTCGCGGCACGTACCGCCGGTTCGGTGGCCGCGGCGTTCACGATCTTCGAGAAGTATCTGGGCGCCTACAGTTCGGGGCTCACCGCGCGTATCCAGCCCCTGCCCGACGACCGTTTCTCCTTCGTCGAGCTGCGACTACTCACCCCGCACCTGCCGGCACATCCGCAGACCACCGAACTCAGCCTCGGCGCCACCCTGCAGGTGCTGCGGTTCCTGCTCGGCGCCGGCTACGCCCCGCTGTCGGTACATCTGCCGCACGAGGCGCTGACCTCCCGTGACGACTATCTGCACTACTTCTCGTGCACCCCGCGCTTCGGGGAGCCGCGTGCCGGGTTCACCATCCTGACCGCCGACCTCGACCACCCTCTCGTCGACGACGAACACACCCACCGCGCAATGCTCGGCTACCTCGACACCGTCATCGACCGCACCGCTCCGGGCGTCACCACGTCGGTGCGGGAACTGGTGCGACAACTGTTGCCGACGATGTCGGCGACGCTGCCGGTCGTGGCCGATCAGTTCGGGCTGCACCCCAAGGCGCTGCAGCGACTACTCGCCGGCGAGGGCTCCAATTTCCTCGCCGTCGTCGACGACGTGCGCCGCGAGATGGCGCAGCGCTATCTGCGTGACACCGACGTGACGTTGTCGCACCTGGCGCACGAGTTGGGGTATGCCGAGCAGAGTGTGTTCAGTCGGTCGTGCCAGCGGTGGTTCGGGTCGTCGCCCGCCCGATTGCGCAAGCAGTGGCGCACAACCCCCGCGTTGTCCCCTGCGGATCACCCGGCCTGACCGCCACCGGCGTCCTGTGCTGTCAAGTTTCTGTCCTCTGCGGTCAATACATGGGCTGGCAATTCGGACAATGATGTGGGTCACACCTGTGTGTCGAGTGAAAGGGGGTCCACAGGATGCGCTGCCGGACCGCGCCCTTCGCGAAACCCACCGCCTGTGCCGCGTCGGAGTGCCACGCTCGGATGTGATCCGCCACCCGCCACCGACCCGACCCCGAACACCTGAAGGAGAAGTCTCGATGCTGAGCACCATGCAAGATGCCCCGCTGTCGATCGCGCAGCTGCTGCGCCACGGCAGCTCTGTCCACGGCACCGCCGAGGTGGTCACCTGGACCGACGACGGTCCGCGTCGTCGCAGTTACGCCGACGTGGGCAAGCGCTGCGCGCAACTCGCGCACGCCCTGCGCGGGCTGGGCGTGACCGGCGACGAGCGGGTGGGCACGTTCATGTGGAACAACGCCGAGCATCTCGAGGCCTACCTGGCGATCCCGTCGATGGGCGCGGTGCTGCACACACTGAACATCCGACTGTTCCCCGAGCAGCTGGTGTTCGTGGCCAACCACGGTGAAGACCACGTCATCATCGTCGACCCCACCCTGCTGCCGCTGCTCAATCCGCAGCTGCCGCAGCTGAAGACGGTCCAGCACGTCATCGTGACCGGCGACTCGACCGCAGGTGTGGAGGCACCCGAAGGGGTGCAGGTTCACTCCTACGAGCAGTTGATCGCCGACCAGCCGACCGAGTTCGACTGGCCGGAGGTGGACGAGCGTTCGGCCGCCGCGATGTGCTACACGTCGGGCACCACCGGCGACCCGAAAGGCGTTGCCTACTCGCATCGTTCGATCTACATGCACTCGATGCAGGTGTGCATGACCGACGGCCCCGCACTCAAGCAGGGTGATCGGGCGCTGGCGGTGGTGCCACAGTTCCACGCCATGTCGTGGGGACTCCCCTACGCGGCGTTCATGATCGGCGCGTCGCTGATCATGCCCGACCGCTTCCTGCAGCCTGAGCCGCTGGCCGCGTTGATCGCCGCCGAGAAGCCCAACTTCTCCGCCGCAGTGCCCACCATCTGGCAGGGTCTGCACCAGTACCTCGAGGCACATCCGCAGGACATCTCGTTCATGAAGGACGTGCTGATCGGCGGGTCGGCGGTGCCGCCGTCGCTGATGCACACCTTCGAGGAGGACCACGGCGTGCAGGTGCTGCACGCGTGGGGCATGACCGAGACGTCGCCGCTCGGTTCGGTGGCTCGCCCGCCCGCCGACACCGAGGGGGAGGAGCGTTGGCGCTACCGCTACACGCAGGGTCGGTTCCCGGCGTCGGTGCAGGCCCGCCTGGTCGACGACCTCGGCGAGGTGGTTGCGCACGACGGCAAGAGCGTCGGTGAACTGGAGGTCCGCGGCCCATGGATCACCGGCTCCTACTACGGGGTCGACGCCCCGGAGAAGTTCCAGGACGGCTGGCTGCGCACCGGCGACGTCGGCACCATCACCCCCGACGGCTACCTCACCCTGACCGACCGCACCAAGGACATCATCAAGTCCGGCGGCGAATGGATCTCTTCAGTGGACCTGGAGAACGCGGTGATGGGCCATCCGGACGTCATCGAGGCCGCCGTCATCGGCATCCCCGACGCCAAGTGGGACGAGCGGCCGCTGGTCGCGGTGGTGCTGCGGGAGGGCTCTGACGCCACCGCCGACATCCTCCGGGAGTTCCTGTCCGACAAGGTCGCCAAGTGGCAGCTGCCGGAGAACTGGACTGTGATTCAGGAGGTGCCGAAGACCAGCGTCGGCAAGTTCGACAAGAAGCGGCTGCGCTCGCAGTACCAGGATGGCGACCTCGACGTCACGCGGATCTGAGGCTCGATTCTCTGCTGGCCGCGGGCCGGAGTGTTCGTCCCCCGGGTGTTGTTTCATCCGCCGACTGCGGTCGGCGGGTGAGGCGATACCCGGGGGACGAACTCGGCTCGGCATTGGTAGGTGAGGTCTTTGGCGGTAAGTCGTCCGAGGGCGCCCCTGCCACCCGCAAGATGACGGCCAGCACGCCGTCGGCCGTGTTGGGTCCGACCAGCCCGCCAAGCGCCGTGTCGCCGCGATCGGTCGGGCGCGGAAGTCCCGACCTCATTGTTCGGCTGGCCGAGCACCCAATTGTTTCCTGTGGTCTCCGCTTCACGCAGTATCTGGCAACCCCGATCACCGGACACTGAACGCATTGTCGGTCGTGCGAACGACCTCATGTCTGTGGTGCAGGTCAGATCTGCCTGGCTTGCTATGCTTCGCGACGATCGAGAAGCGCGTGGTTCGGGGGAGTTTGATGCTTGTAGATCCAGATGTTTTGCGTTCATTGTCTGCCCAGTCGGCCGCAGCGGCGGCCGGCATTGGCACCGCTGATGTTGCCGGTGTGACGGCTCGGGCGGCCGACGGACTCAATGGATCCACCACTCAGTGGGCGACACGTCTGATCGCTACCCACCTGCATCAACAGTCAGAGTCGCTGGTCGAGAACATGGATGCGATTGGTAAGGCAGTGCGAGGGGCCGGGGACACATTCAATGTGACGGATCAAGATCTGGCGGCTGGCTTGAATGGCCTTTGGAGGTAGTCGTGCTGCCGTCACGCGAGCGTCTACAAGGCTGGGATCCCGCGTCGCTCAGTACCGCTGGCACTACAATCACTTCGGCCGGCCGCGACGTTGCTGGTGCGGTGACGAGGGTTGACAACGCATGTCAGACCTCGCCCGAGATGAACGGGTGGGCTGGCGGTTCCCATGACGCCGCAGTCGCAATGTTTGGCCGCGCTACCACTGCGGCCGCTCAACTGTCCGGCAACTCAACCAGTGTTGCGTCTGCGATTGGGTCTGGGACCGGCCCGATCGGCGACGCACGGATGTCACTTCTCGCGAAGGCAGACGAGATCGACTCTGGCGATCTCTGGGTCACCAACGCGTGGGTCGTGCTGATCAAGGCCGCTCCGATGTCGGCCGAGGAAGCTGATGAACTTGCTGAGCGCGCGATCGCAGAACAGGAAGTCGTCAACCGCATGCTGCTAGCGGTCGGCGATGCCGATGAGCACACTGCGGATGCGGTCGTCGCCGCTGCGAAGGCCCACGGTTTCGAGCTACCGACACCGATCATTCCTTTGCCCGGTACAGCGAGACCTGCTGATGAGGTACCCAATCCCCGCAACCCGATGGGCCTGTATCAACAGATACTCATGCGCTCAGAAGACATGGGCGTAACCGTGCGCGAGACCACCGAGCATGAAGATGCCGAGGGCAACCGTGTCACGACGCTGCATATGCAGGATGGCAGCAGGCAAGAACACATCCTCATGAATCCGTATCGCGGCCCCGTCGCGGCGTCGGTCTTCAACGACGTCCGCGTCCTGCATTACGACAGGAACGGCAAGGAGATCTCGAAGAGCCGATCCTGGGAGAACTTCGAAGGCACGAAGTTCATGTCGACCACGTGGGCCGATGGAACGAACGTGTACGCCGAAGAGTGGGAAGACGGCTACAAGGTCGGTCGAGTAACCACGGCCGATGGACGCGCCGGGGACATTCCGGCCGATAGTCCCTTCTTCACTCACCCTGCACTCACCACCGTCGGTGGCGCGACAAGCGGCCTCGACGAGTACGCGAAGCGCGGTGGCGGCATACCGACGCTAAGCGGGGACGACGTCAAGAAGGTCGGCGTCGGAATGAAATTCGCTGGCCCGGCACTCGGGATCGCTACCACGATCTACGATGTCGCGACTGCAGACGCAGGGCAGAAGTGCGAGGCAGCAATCGCCGGAACATTTGGCATTGTCGGTAGCGCTGCAGGCGGTGCCGTCGGCGGATTCGGCGGCGCAGCCGCTGGCGCGGGCGTCGCGTCTGCACCCGCCGCCGTGGCTGGAGCCGCTGGAGGATCCATGCTGGGCAGTTGGGCGGGCGGTTGGGTCGGAGGCAAGATCGCGAGGGTGGTATGTCCGTGAACTCCCTATCCGCGCCTAGTCGCTGGTCCGACCGGCGGCGATTGATGACCACCGTTGCAATCGCGCTCGGCGTCATGGGCTTGTTGTGTGTGAACTGGCTCATCAGAACCCTCGCCAACGGCGAACCATTGACGAGCCTCATTGCCTTCGGCGCAAGCATATTCACCTTTGGCCTGGCCGCTAACATGTATCGGACAAAGATCAGCAAGTCAGTGATATCCCGAGTCGATGTTGCCAATAGCACAACAGTGCTCGAACCGGATTCGCGGTGCGCGTACTACGTCTTGGCCGCCGTATGCGGAATGATTCTGAGCGGCACCCTGTTTGCAGTTCTCGCACCTCTGCACCTCGTCGATCTCGAGTTGACCGACGGCCAGAGGCTGTTCTTCTCTATCGGCGCTGCATTCGTAGCCGCCCTCTGTGTGCCCGCCCTGATTCGCTCTCTCCGGCACGGCGGCCCGCGTATCACGCTGGACAGCAATCACCTCGACTTGTACAACGGGAAGCGGTGGACTTCCTTCCGGTGGGATGACATCGATGCAATCCTTGACTACCTTCCCCATGGAAAGTCCAACTCCGGGTGTCCGATAACGATCGTCGCCGTCGATGGAAGCACGTTCACGTTGGACACCCCCGATTCGTATACCCAGGGGGGTATAACGCTGTTTTGGATGTTGCGGCACTATTGGCTGACTCCTGAGGATCGCGATGAGTTGGCCGACGGTAGAGCAGCCGAGCGATTTCTCTCGGCGCGCTTCGAGACGCGCTGATCGCCACTCCGAGCTGATCTCGGACCGTGAGCAGACCAAGACGATCAGGCCTGGACTCGGCTTCGGGGACGTGCCGTTGATCGCTCGGGTTTCGTCCGACTCCCCGGTTGCGCGGAGGTTTGGTGATGCCGCGGAAGACGAATGCGATATGGCTCCACGGCCAGCGGGTCGGACAGCGGATCGTCCAGTGTGGAACGGGGACCCGAAACTGGATTCGACAAGAAGCGCTGGAGCTCCCGGCACCAGGATAGCGATCTGGAAGTCACGCCAACGCAGGGAGCGTTTGGCGATATCCGGCGGACGAACTCAGCGGCAGGGCCGGAACCGATTTACACCAGCGTCGCTCGTTCAGTTAACTAACTGAGTGCCGCTAAACCATTGCGCACGTAGCCTATTCGTACGAACCTGCGCTTCGCATCTAGCGGCCCCCGCTGCTCGTCTGATGTCATGGGAGCGTGGTGGGGGGATTCACAACCCGCTCGAAGGAACATCCCATGCGTAGGACTACACGCATATCAGTCGGACTGGCTATTGTTACCGGCGCCGCATTGTCGGTGGGCGCTGCTACCGTCCAGGCAGCTTCACCTCCACCAACCGGAGCAATCACCAACCCCTCGGCCAACGTGGTGGTCTTTCGCATCGACAACAACCTCGACAAGCCCAACAGGTGCGGCGGTCGCCTCGAAGGAGACGTCAGGTTCTCCACCCCATATGGCAACGTAGCCCCACGCAGCAGCATCGTGTACACAGTCGCGGCCGTACCGGCGGGGAACTACTCCGTGCGGTGGCTGTGCGATGGATTCACCGGCCCCCGCAGTCTGCTGACCGTGACCGGCGTGGCCAAACCCTCCAGCGAGCCACACCTGATTCCGAACAAACCCACCGCTCGGAACGTCCCGAACGGTCCCAGTATCGCGCCGAGAACGCCGCGGACCTCACCGAATCTGTTCGGCTCCCTCGAGAGCTTCAATATGTTCAGCTCGTAGGCGCGCGCCGGCCCGCTACCCCGGCCCTTCCATCACGACACGGGAACCTCGGCGCATCGCAACCGCACCTGATTAACTCCGTGCATGGCCCGTGTCACCCGCCTTGCGCTGCTTCGTGTCCTCGTCATCCTCGGACTGGCTCTCGGATCGGTGGTGTTCGCCGCGGCACCGTCGGCGATCGCCGCACCCGGCCCGGGCTCACCGTTGCCGTCGGCCGACCCCTTCTACCGCTACACCGGCCCACTGGAGAACATCGAACCCGGAACGGTACTGCGGTCGCGGCCGATGACGTTCCGCACCCCCACGCTCGACAGCCCGATCACCGGGACCCAGGTGCTGTATCGGACCACCGATCAAGCCGGCGATGGCGCCGTCACCGTCGCAACCGTGTTGCGCCCCTTGACGCCCGGGCCCACAAAGCTGGTGTCCTACCACATGGCCTATGACGCGCTCGGCTCCAAGTGCGATCCGTCGTACACCCTCAGCGGTGGCTACGCGAACTCGCTGAACACCGCCGAACAGGGCGTGATCGCGGGCTATCTCGCCGCCGGCTACACCGTGGTGGCGCCCGACTACGAGGGCGAGGACCTCGAATGGACCATCGGCCGGCAGTCGGGGTACGCCGCACTCGACGGCGTCCGCGCCGCGCAAATTTTCCTGCGGGTCCCCGACTCCACGCCGGTGGGCCTGGTCGGTTACTCCGGTGGTTCGGTGCCGACCCAGTGGGGCGCCGAGATCGCGCCGCGCTATGCACCCGAGCTCAACATCGTCGGCACCGCCGCGGGCGGCCTGCCCGTCGACCTCGCGCACAACCTGCCCTACATCAACGGCAGCGACCAGTGGGCCGGGGTGATCCCTGCACTCGTGGTCGCCTACCAACGCACCTACGACCTCGACGTCGACTCCTTCCTCTCCACCCGCGGCAAGCAGACCTCCCAGCAGGTCAGCGATGAGTGCATCGTCGAATTCGCCGGCAACTATCCCGGACTCACCAGCGCCGACATGGTGAAACCGCCCTACTCCGGGCTGCTCGACGTGCCCGAGGTGGTCCGCGCAGTCAACGACAACATCATGGGCACTGCCGGTACCCCGCGCTCGCCGCTGTTCCTGGCCGTCGGAAACAGCGACGCCATCGGCGACACCATCATGGTCACCGGCGACGTGGTGGGCCTGGCACACGAATACTGCACCCGCGGAGTCGATGTCACCTACGCCCAGTACGACGGGCACACCCACGGGCAAGCGTTCCCGGTGTTCGAGGCGCAGGCCCTGCCGTATCTGACCGAACGGTTCAACGGGGTGCCGACCCGCAGTAACTGCGCGACGATCCCGCAGGGGAACAGTCTGGCGCCGATGGCGGTGCCGTAAGGATGCACCACCATCGGCGGAGGACTTCGCGCGCCGGTCGTTCTTGCGCGCGTGAAGCTTCGCGCGCGAGCGCACGCTAGACGCGCGAGAGACGTTCCGTCAGGCCGGCGCCCCCGCGACGGCCCGCGAGTGGTCGATCTCGATCGGGGTCTCCTCGACCGCTTCGGCGACTGCGGCCGGCTCGGCGCCCGGCCCGAAGTGCGCGAACTGTTCGATGTGCTGATCCAGCGACAGCGGGCTCGGGGTGCCGTAGGTGAAGTAGGTTTCCCACGGCAGCTTGGCGCCGCCGATGGCGAGGCCGGTGTCGATGTCGGACATCTGCCATGTCTTGGTCTGCGCGTCGGGGTCGAGGTGCAGGTAGCCGGCCTCGCCGAACAGTTCGATCCGGTTGCCGCCGGGCTCGAAGACGTAAAGGAACTGGCCCTGGGTGATGCCGTGTACGTCGGGGCCGGCTTCGATCTGGACGTCGTAGTCGCGGAACATCTCTGCAGCATCCATGTTGTGCTGACCGGTCCCGTAGTAGAAGGCGACGTGATGCAGTTTGCCTCGCCCGCCGGTCATGTCACGCATACAGGCGACCTCGTGGCCCAGGATGTTGGAGCTCATCCAGGCGCCGATCTCCTCGTCGCCATCGACGACGCGTTCGGTGGTGCGGAAACCGAGGTGGCGTTCGAACTCGTTCTTGACCGAGGTCACATTCGACGCCATCAGATTCAGGTGGTCGATGCGCTTGACCGGGATACCCGACAGCGGCTTCTTCGACGGGCGCGACAGGATCTTGCTCCGCAGTTCCTCAGGCGCCACATACTTCTCGGCCTCCCACACCAGTGACAGGTTGTGGCCGTCGGCGGAGTGATACTCGAAGGTCTTCCCGAAGCCGAACTGATCCTCCGACCACCTGCCGTCGACGTTGCCGTCCTTGAGGGACTTCACCCGACGTTCCAGTGCCTCGGGGGAGCTGGTGCGTAGCGCGGCGTGTCCCATGCCGGCCTGATCGGATTCGGTGATCTTCAGGCTCCACTGGTAGGGGTCCTCGTAGCCGCGCAGGTACACCGACTGCCCCTCGCGCTGCGTGACATACATGCCGAGGAACCGGGTGAAGAAGTCCTCGGTCTCCTGTGGCTTCGGGCTGAACAGTTCGACCCGCGCGAGGTGGGCGATCTCGAATCGGTCTGTGTTCTCGCTCATCGGTACTCCTGTGGTGAATCGTCCGGCACCGGGGGTTCCCTGGGGCCGCTCCATCGGTGGATGACCCGAGCATGCCGCGCTCCTGTGACCCGGGTCACGGCCATTCGGGATGGCCGAACACCGTCGGCACATCCGATGCCGGAATTCGGGCAGTCCGGTCGACGCCCCTCCGGCACAGCGGATCTTCGTACGGTCGAGCCAACGCGACAGCGAGTGAAGGAGAACGAAGATGAGTCGATTGACGGCCGCGATCGTCGGGTCGGGAAACATCGGCACCGATCTGATGTACAAACTGCTGCGGTCCGAGCACGTGGACCCGGTGGCGATGGTGGGTATCGACCCTGACAGCGAAGGGCTTGCGCGGGCACGGGCTGCCGGACTGGACAGCTCAGCCGATGGGATCGAGTGGCTGCTCGCACAGTCCGAGCTGCCAGATCTCGTGTTCGAGGCGACGTCGGCGAAGATCCATTCCGCCGCGGCGCCGCGGTATGCCGAAGCCGGGATCGTCGCAATCGATCTGACACCGGCCTCGGTGGGTCCGTATGTGGTTCCCGCGGTGAATCTTTCCGAGCACCTGCAGGCGCCGAATGTGAATATGGTGAGCTGCGCCGGCCAGGCGACCATCCCGATCCTGTACGCGATCAACGAGGTCGCCGACGCGTCCTATGGGGAGATCGTGGCGGCGATCGCGTCCAAGAGCGCCGGCCCCGGCACTCGGCAGAATCTGAGTGAGTTCAGCGAGAAGACCGGCCGCGCACTGGCGCAGGTGGCCGGCGCCGACCGCGCCAAGGCGATCTCGGTGATCAATCCCGCCGAACCGCCGATGAACATGCGTGACACCGTCTACGCCCGCGTCCGCAACCCCGATGCCGCCGCCATCGAGCGCGCGGTGATCGACATGGTCGGAGAGGTGCAACGGTACGTACCCGGCTACTCGCTCAAGCTCGTCGACGTCGAGGGCGATCTGGTGACGGTCATGCTCGAGGTCGTCGGCGCCGGCGACTTCCTGCCCACCTACGCCGGCAACCTCGACATCATCACCGCTGCGGCCACCCGGGTGGCCGATGTGATGGCCCAACAGAATCTCGTGACAGGAGCAGCACAGTGACCACCAACGCCGATTCGACCCAGGCGGTGACCCTGGTCGACACCACGCTGCGTGACGGCATGTCCAGCGTGTCGCACCAGTTCACCACCGACAACGTCGCCGCCATCGCCGCCGGACTCGACCGGGCCGGTGTGCCGACCATCGAGGTGGCGCACGGCATCGGACTGGGCGCGTCGTCCATCCAGTATGGCCAGGCCGCAGCCACCGACCCCGAATACATCCGCGCCGCGGTCGGCGCCGTCGAACACGCCGACATCGCCGCCCTGTACGTGCCCGGCATCGCCACCCTCACCGAACTTCAGGGCGCCATCGACGCCGGCATCCGCACCGTGCGGGTTGCGGTGCATTGCACCGAAGCCGACTGCGCCCAGCAGCCAGTCGAGTGGGCGAAGAGCAAGGGCCTCACCGTCATGTGCTTTCTGATGATGAGTCACAAACTCGAGCCCGAGCCGCTGGCCGAGCAGGCCGCCAAGCTGGATTCCTATGGCGCCGACGTCGTCTACGTGGTCGACTCCGCCGGCGCGATGGTGCCGCAGCAGGCCGGTGCACGGGTCGCCGCCTTGCGAAGCGCGATCAACGCGCACATCGGCTTCCACGCCCACAACAACCTCGGCGTCGGGATCGCGAATGCCTTGACCGCTGCGGAGAACGGCGCCACCTACATCGACGGGTCGCTGCGCGGTCTCGGCGCGAGCGCGGGCAACGCGCAGACCGAGGTGCTGGCCGCCGCGTTCGAACGAGCCGGATGGCGCACGAACGTCGACCTGTTCGGTCTCATCGACACCGCCGAGCACGTCGTCGCGCCGTTGATGACAGAACCGCAGATCGTCGACGAAACCGCGCTGGTCCTCGGCTATGCCGGGGTGTACTCCACGTTCTTCCACCCCACCAAACGCGCGGCCAAGAAGTTCGGCCTTCCCACCCGCGACATCCTGCTCGAACTCGGCCGTCGCGGGGTGATCGGCGGTCAGGAGGACATGATCATCGACGTCGCCTCCGAACTGGCCGGACGCACCTACGAGACCCCGGAGGTGGCAACCGTATGACCACATCACCGTCCAGCCCGATCGACGTCAAGCATCTGATCGGCGGCGACTGGAAGTCCGCCTCGGACGGCGCGACCTTCGAGACCCGCGACCCGCACGACGGCGCACTGCTCGGCACGGTCGCCCGCGGCACCGCCGACGATGGCGCTGAGGCGATCACCGCCGCCCGCCGCACCTTCGACGAGGGCGGATGGTCGCAGATGGCACCCAAGGAGCGGGCCAAGATCCTGCATCAGGTGGCCGATGCGGTCGACGCGCACCGCGAGGAACTGGCGATGCTCGAAACCCGCGACGGCGGCAAGACGATCACCCAGTCGCTGCATGCCGAGATCCCTCGTGTGGCGCACAACCTGCGCTTCTTCGCCGACTATGTGTCGATGGCGGCCAACGAGGCCTACCCGGACGGTGACCTGCTGTCGTATGTGCTGTACCCGCCGGCCGGAGTGGTGTCGGCGATCAGTCCATGGAATGCGCCACTGATGCTGGCCACCTGGAAGATCGCGCCCGCGTTGGCGTTCGGCAACACCGTGGTGCTCAAACCGGCCCCGCAGACACCGTTGACCGCCAACAGGTTCGCCGAGATCGCCCTCGAGGCGGGACTGCCACCCGGGGTGCTGAATGTGGTGCACGGCTTCGGCGGCGAGGCCGTCGCCGGACCGCTCACGTCGGACCCGCGGGTCGATCGCATCACCTTCACCGGGTCGAGCGCGACCGGCGTGAAGATCCTGCAGGCCGCCGCCGCCAACCACACCCCGGTGTCGGCGGAGATGGGCGGCAAGTCGGCCAACATCGTCTTCGACGACGCTGACCTCGATGTGGCGGTGCCGATGTCACTGCGGGCCATCTTCGGTGGTAACGGGCAGGTGTGCCTGTCAGGTACCCGGCTGCTGGTGCAGAACTCGATCCGCGAGGAGTTCCTGGAGCGGTTCACTGAGGAGGCCCCCAAGCTGGTGGTCGGCGACCCGAAGGAGGCGTCGTCGTTCATGGGCCCACTCATCGAGCAACGCCACCTGGAGAAGGTGCACGGCTACGTCGAACTCGCGCAGGAGGAAGGCGGCAAGGTGATCACCGGCGGCGAACGGCTCACCGGTGACGCGTATGCGAACGGCTTCTACTATCCGCCGACCATCATCACCGGGCTCGACAACACCTCCCGCACAGCGCGCGAAGAGATCTTCGGTCCGGTGGAGACCGTGATCGGTTTCGACACCGAGGAGGAGGCACTGCGCATCACCAACGACTCCCCCTACGGACTCGCCGGAATCCTGTTCACCGAGAACCTCAATCGCGCCCACCGGCTGGCGGCTCGGTGGAAGGCCGGCACCGTCTGGATCAACACCTTCTTCGAGCGTGACCTTCGCCTGCCGTTCGGCGGTGAAGGCATCAGCGGGCTGGGCCGCGAAGGTGGGCAGTACTCGCGCGAGTTCTTCACCGAGCCGCGTGCCGTCACCATCCGGTTGCGGAAGTGATGGGCATGAAGATGCCGTCAACGGAGACGTGCGTGGTCGTCGGCGCGACCGGCGCGATGGGCTCGGTGATCACCGAACGCCTCGCACGCACTGGTTATCGAGTTGTGGCGGTCGCGCGCAGCGCCGACGAACTGGAGAAGCTGGCGACGTCGAGCGACCGGATCGTGCCGTGCGTGGCCGACATCGGCTCCGACGACGCCGTCGACACCATCCGCTCGAGTCTCGCCGGACCGGTTCGGTTGGCACTGTTCGCCGCAGGCCTTCCGGTGCGCGGGTCGGCCGATTCGATCGAGCCGTCGGCGCTTGCGTTGGCCGCGAACATCAAGGTGGCCGGCACCGTGCGTTTGCTGCATGCGGTGCGTGATCACGTGCGGGATGGGTCGAGTTTCGTGGCAATCGCCGGGTCGCTGGGGGCAGAACCGGGGCCGCTCGACGCCGGACCCGGTACCGCAAACGCCGCGCTGTTCAACCTGATGCGTCAGATCAGCAAGCTATACGGTCCGAAAGGCGTTGTCACCCATACCATCGCACCCGGACCTATCGATACACCACGGCTACGATCACTGGTGGAGACGCAAGCCGCCGAATCCAGGCGCAGCGTCGACGACGTGTGGGCCGACTACCGCGCCAAGACCTCGCTGGGTCGGCTGCCCACCCTTGACGAGATCGCTTGGCTGGTGGAAACGCTGCTCGCACCGGAAGCCGCCGTCCTGCACAGTGCCACCCTCGCAGCCGACGGCGGCGTACGCCACTCACTCCTCTGACCCCAAGGACCTGACATGCCTGTCGCCCACTTTCACCTGCCCCGCAACACCTTCAGCGCCGACGAGGAGCGTCGCCTTGCCCTAGCAGCCAGCGAAACCTATGCGCGTGTGCTGGATTCGCCGATCGACCGTGTCCGCGTCTTCGTCGTGCACTATGAGCCGACAGCTGTCGCGGTCGGCGGGCGACTCGTCGACGAGGGCGCTGCGGTGTCGCCCTACTTCACCGCCATCGTGTTGGCCGGGCGGACGGTGGAGCAACGTCAGGAGTTGGCGAGCGCGCTCACCGATGTGGTGGTCGACGTACTCGGGGTCGAGCGGAAGCAGGTGCGCGGACAGATCGTCGAAGTCGCGCCCGAGAACTGGTCGATCGGCGGGACCCCGGCAAGCGCGTTGCGGGCGGCGGAGATCGCAGCGCGTAGGTAGTCGCACCAACTGGTGGTCGAGTAGCAGCGAAACGAAGTGAGTCGCGTATCGAGACCTCCGAGAGTGGGCACTGGTCTCGATACGCCATCTCGCCTAGCGGCTCGACGGCTACTCGACCAGCAGTGGGCCCGCCCCCTTGCATCGAACGCCTCGAACTACTCGGGGCAGCTCCCTGCTGGTCTAGTAGTCGACGAGCAGTTGGGGCAGCTCCCTGCTGGTCGAGTAGTCGACGAGCGCAGCGAGGAGACGTATCGAGACCAGTACCACCTGTGGATGAGTATCCGGCACCGATGGCTCCAGGCTGCATAGTCGACGTATGGGGGCGTTCGTCTACATCCTTGAATGTGCCGATGGCAGCTTCTACGTCGGGAGCACGCGGAATCTCGAACTACGACTAGCGCAACACAACTCGGGTCGTGGGTCGGTGTACACGTCTGCCCGGTTGCCGGTGCGGTTGGCTTACCACCAAGAATGCGAATCTATCGATGTGGCGTTCGCGCTGGAGAAGCGCATCCAGAACTGGTCGCGGGCGAAGCGGCTCGCGCTGATCGAAGGCAGGCTCGACGACCTTCCGATGCTGTCGAAGAAGGGGCGTCGGGGATGAGGTCGATCGCTGGCCGTAGCACTGGTCTCGATACGTTCTCGGCTAGCGCCTCGAACTACTCGACCAGCAGTTTGGAACTCCTCGACCAGCAGTTTGCAGGACCTACCAACCCCTGCTGATCGAGTAGCGGCGAACGGAGTGAGTCGCGTATCGAGATCCACTGTGGGCGGCACTGGTCTCGATACGCTCTCGGCTAGCGCCACGAACTACTCGACCAGCAGTCGGGGGCGCCTCGAACTACTCGACCAGCAGTTGGAGCGTCTCTCCTGCTGATCGAGTAGCGGCGAACGGAGTGAGTCGCGTATCGAGATCGATCGGCGGTCAGGGGCCGGTGGTGGTTTCGTCGACGAAGTACATCGTGGCACCGCCGGAGGCGAAGTTGGGGACGTCACCGGCAGCGGCCTGCCCGGCGTCGGAGCCGAGCGCCTGGGCGCACGCGTCCTTCGATGTGAAGGTGAGTGTCGCAATCGCGTAGGCGGCCGGCAGGTTGCCGTCGAGTGATTCGCACCGGCCCATCGAGAACCGCTCGACACCGGGGATGGCTTTAACCAGGCGCACATGCTTGGTCTCGTAGTGCTCGTCGAAGGCCACCGGGTCGGTGGGCTGGTTGTAGATGACAGTGAGCTGATACATCGGTGTGCCTCTCGGGTGGGTGTCAGGGTGTCGCGACGGATGCGGCGGGGGTGAACTCCTCGCGGAAGATCAGCCGCGGCGCCATACGGCGACGTTTGAGCGACTTCACCGCGGCGTCGATCATGGCGGGCGGACCGCACAGGTAGGCGCTCATGCCTTTACAGCTGCGGAAGTCGCCGACCACGACGTCGGTGACCAGGCCGGTCGCGCCGTCCCATGACTCGTCGCTGAGCGCCGGGCGGTAATGGAAGTGCTCGTGCTGCGCGGCGAGGTCGGTGAAGAACTCGACGTCGTACAGGTCCGCACGGCCGCGACCACCGTGGTAGAGGTACATCTCCGGCACCAGTTCGCGGTCAAGAGCGTGTCGCACAATGGATTTGAGCGGCGCGAGGCCGGTTCCACCGCCGATGAGGATGGCCGGTTCGGCTTGCTGGTGGACCAGGTTGAACTGGCCCAGCGGACCGCGGAGGTCGATGCGGTCGCCCACCGCGAGCGAGTCGAAGATCCAACCGTCGGTGGCCAGCCCACCCGGTGTTCGTTTCACGTGGAACTCGAGTCGCCGCTGCTCACCGGGCGGATTGGCCATCGAGTACTGTCTGCCGACGCCGTGCCCGGGCACGATCAGCTCGCAGTACTGGCCGGCGTTGAACGCCATGTCCTCGTCGAGGTCGACGACGAGACGGCGGGTGTTCGCCGCGACATCTGACAGCTCGACGACCTCGCCGAGGTAGTCGCGCAGCGGATGGTGCGGCACTCCGTCGTCGACGGCACCGGTCGGCTCGACGACAAGATCGGACTGCGGGGTCGCCATGCAGGCCAGGGCGAGGTCGTCGGCGCGTTCGGCGCCGGTCAGCGTGTACTCGGGCGACTCGCGATGATCGACCGATCCGCACAGCACCTTGAGCTTGCAGGTACCGCAGGTACCCTGCGTGCACGAATGCGGAATCCACGCGCCGGCGCGCAGGGCGGCGTCGAGAATGGGTTGCCCGTCGGCGACGTCGAACGCGTCGGCCGATCCCTTGATCTCCACTCGGTGCGTGCTCATGGTCGCCTCTCGGTGCGGCGGGCCGGCGGGCATGGTGATGGTCATCGCTCACACCTCCCAGGTGACGTGCAGTTCCTTGGGGCCGCGGAAGCCCCAGCCCCAGAAGCTGACCTCGTGGTCGGGATCGAGTTCGATGTTCGGGATCGTCTCGAACAGTTCCTCTAGCGCGATGCGCACCACGGCGCTGGCGAAGTAAGTGCCGGCGCAGGCGTGTACGCCGCCGCCGAAGGTCATGTTGGGGATCACTGTGCGGTCCAGGTCGTAGCGGGTGGGCGCGTCGTAGGCGTGCTCGTCGTTGTTGGCCGACCCGTAGGACAGCATCACCAGCGACCCGGCGGGCAGCGTCACGCCGCCGACGGTGACCTCATCGGTGGCGACCTTCACGGCCGCCGACCAGATCGGTGCGACCCACCGCATACCCTCCCCCACCGCGCGCGGGATCAGCGTCGGATCGTCGATGACACGTTCGAGCTGTTCGGGCCGACTGAACAGTCCGGCGAGGGTGGTGCCCATGGCGTGGCCCGGTTCCTGCATCGCGCCGAGCAGGAACACGTACAGGTTCGGGTAGATCACCGACCGGTCGCGGGTCTGACCGTCGGGCATCCCATCATGCAGCCAGTGCGAAATCGCGGTGTGATCCGGATTCTCGATCCAGTGATCGATCTTCGGATCGAGGTGCGCGATGATCTCGGCCTTCGCCTCGTCACCGGGGATGAAGCCGTCCGGGTTGGCGAACTCGCCGTCGGCGGTCATGTCGGCGTTGGTGAACGAGACGCTGAGCTTGTGGAACCATTCGCGCAGTTTGTCGGTGCTGACGTCGTTGAGCCCGAGTAGATCGCCCAGGGACCGGACACTGACCGGTTCGAAGTACTCCGCGACGATGTCGGCGGTGCCGTTGTCTTCGATGGCCGCCAGCCGTTCCCGGGCGAACGGGCGCACCAGGTCGTCGATGTAACCGTCCACCGCGGCGGGCTGCAGGTGTGGCTCCACCATGCCGCGCAGGTTCTGATGCTCCGGACCGTTGGTGTTGAGGATGGCGCCCTCCCCGAAGGTGCGCCCGCCGGCCGGTGAGATCACTGCGGGCCAGTTCTCCGAGTCCTTGGCGATCTCCATGCACAGTTCGCGGGTGGACACGATGTGCAGACCCAACTGCGGGACGTATGCGATGGGCGCCTCGGCCCGCAGCCGCTCGTACACCTGGTGTGGATCGTTCTCCAGCTGTTCGATGGTGATGTCTTCGATCCATGCGGGAGTCAGAGATTGCGCAGTGGTCATGGGTTTCTCCGTTCGGATATGCGGAATCGACATCGGAATCGACCGGCGGACGATCCGGTGATGACGGCGACCGGGCTTGATGAACCCTGTGATCTGGAACACTATGGTCAGATCGGAGGAGAGAGAATGACCGATAGTGCACCGTTCGTTGACCGCGAGCGCACGGACCCTGAACCGGCGACCGTGGCGTTGAGTACCCGCGATCTGACGAGTACCGAGCAGCGCGCGCTGTGGTCGCAGACGTTGGATTCCACCTACTGCGAGATGGCTGTCGACTGGCCCTCGGGTAGCGACGGTTTTGCCGCGGACATCGTCGCGCGACCGGTGGGCAGTATCTCGGTGAGTGTGGTGCGCGCCGACCCGCACACGGTGGTCCGCACGCCGTCGATGATCGAGTCCGATCCCGGTGATGATCTGTTGCTATGTCTCATCACTCAAGGGACCGCGACGATTGCGCAGTCCGGGCGAAGCGGTGTGCTGTGTGAAGGTGCGTTCGGTTTCGTGGATTCCGCACAGCCGTTCGTGGTGCGTGGCGAGACCACTTTCGAGCAGATCGTGGTACGGCTGGGCCGTGATCTGCTCGCCCCTC